>JBHELM010000080.1:0-5022 GCA_046352715.1 Thermoplasmatota archaeon
GCCGTCGGAAGCTCCAATAGCGGAGGGGAGTTGGGAGTCGGCCTGCTGTTCGACCGAAGCGGGTTTGACTACTACCTGGACTCGAAGTATGGCTCGTGCAGCAACACCTCAGACCCCGTCGGTTGCACCATCGTCCCCAAGGACGACGCGGGGGCCCTGGTGGACGGGACATGCCGTATTGTTCTCTCTGCCGCAGTCTGCGCCCCGCTCGGTGAATGAGCCTGCGGCCTTCTTTATAGCAGCGGCAGCGGTGGCCCGCGCGTGCTGATTGAGGCGCGGCTGCGCATCGGAAGCTGCGACCTCCTCCTCGCGGGCACCATCGCCGGCTTCGTCCCCGACGCCGAGCGGGTGCGCACCGCCTTCGAGGCGCACCGGCCCGACCGCCTCGGCCTGGGCGTGCCGCCCGAGGACCTGCCGACGCTGCGCCTGCTGGCCCAGGGGCCGCACCGCGACGCCGAACTGCAGGGGCTGGACGAGGCGGAGGCGCACTTCCAGGGCCTGCTCGCGCGCTTCGGCGCGACCCGCGTGCCGAGCCCCGACCTGGAGGCCGCCGAGCGCTGCGCCGCCGCCGCGGGGGTGCCGGTCGAGGCGCTCGACCTGGACGACCTCGCCCACTCGGCGGCCTACACGCAGACGATGAAGGTGCGGCACCTCATCCGGGCCTCGTCGCGGCGCAAGAAGGCGCTCAAGTCGGAGTTCAAGGACGCCGCCGACGCCTACGGCCTGGCCGCGCAGTGGGACGATGCCCTCGCGGTCGGCCCGATGCGGAGGCTGGAGCGGGAGCGGGAGACGCACATGGCGGCGCGGCTGCGCGAGGCGGCCAAGGGCAGCCAACGGATGCTGGCCGTCGTCCCCGTGGCGCGGCTGGCCGGCATCGTGCAGGCGCTCTCTGCCACTGCCTGAACCATCCAAGCCACGGATTGCGGAGAAGCTTGAATCCGCGGCATCCGCGAAATCCGCGGTTTGGGAGTCGGCGAAGTTTCCCCACACGAAACCGCGGATGACGCGGAGCCCGCGGATGCGTTGAATCCGTGCCATCCGTGGAATCCGTGGTTTGGGCAGTGGGCGCAGAGGCCAAGAACCTCTGCCGGTTTCCAGCGGCGTGCGCGGACTCGTGGTCGGGCGCTTCCAGCCTCTCCACAACGGCCATGTGGCACTCATCCGGCACGCCCAGGAGCGCTGCGGCGAGGTCGCGGTCGCCCTCGGCTCGACCCAAGCCAAGCCGTCTCTGCGCAACCCGTTCTCGGTGGCGGAGCGGCACGCCATGCTCGCGGCCACGTTCCCCAGCGCCCCCGTGTTCGACGTCCCCGACCTCCACGACGCCGGCCGCTGGGTGGAGCACGCGCTCGCCATCACTGGCCCCGTCGACCGCGTCTTCGGCAACGACGGCCACACCCTCGACCTCTTCGAGATGGCGCACGTCCCCGTGGAGCGCCCCGGCCTGGTGGAGCGCACCGCGAACGAGGCGACCGCCATCCGCGCCCTGCTGGCCGAGGACGACCCGGCGTGGCGCAAGGCGGTCCCGCCGCCGGTGGCGCGGCTGCTGCTGGAATGGGACGCCCCGCGGCGGCTGCGGTTGCTCGCCTAGCGGGATGCACGGTCCTGGCCATCGGGGCGGCCGGCGCGGGTCCGCGCCAGCGTTAAATCGCCGCCGCGCCCTCGCCTGGCCTGCATGCCCCCGCGCTGCCCTGGTCTGCATCCGCACCACCAGTAGCAGCCGGGGGGCCGCACCGCAGACGTTTTCCTGCTGCGGGCGCTTTCCTGGTGAACCGAATGACCCGAGCCCTGCGCATCGCCATCCCCAACAAGGGGCGCCTCGCCGACGAGGCCGTCGAGCTGCTGCGCCGCGCCGGCATCACGCTGCAGGGCGCGGGCGACCGCAGCCTCTTCGCCACCGCCCTGGGCGGCCGGCTCCAGGTGCTGTTCCTGCGCGCCCGCGACATCCCGGGCTTCGTCGCGGAGGGCACCGTGGACGCCGGCATGACGGGCGCGGACCAGGTGGCGGAGGCGGACGCCCACGTCGACCGCCGCCTCGACCTCGCGTTCGGGGCGTGCCGCCTCGTGCTGGCGGTGCCCGACGGCAGTGGGTGGGAGGACCCGGCGGACCTGCCCGACGGCGTGCGCATCGCCACCAGCTTCGAGCACCTGACGAGCGCCTACTTCCAGCGCATGGGCAAGAAGGCGCGCATCGTCCCCGTCTCGGGCGCGGTGGAGATCACGCCGACGCTGGGCATCGCCGACGCCGTCACGGACCTCACCCAGAGCGGCTCCACCCTCGCCACCAACCGCCTGCGCGCCATCGCCACCCTGCTGGAGTCCACCTGCTGGCTCATCGCGGCGCCGCGCCTGGAGCCCGAGGTCGCGGAGGAGCTGGAGCGGCTGCAGTTCGCCCTCGCCTCCGTGCTGGCGGCGCGCGGCAAGCGCTACCTCCTCGCCGACCTGCCCCGCAAGGCGCTCCGGGAGGCGAGCCAGTTCCTCCCCGGCGTCGAGGGGCCCACCGTCGTCGACATCGCCGGCCACCCGGACCTGGTGGCCATCCAGGTCGTCGTCGACGAGGCTGACATCTACGACGCCGTGCACCGCCTCAAGCGCATCGGGGCGACCGGCGTGCTCGTCATCCCGATCGACAGGATGGTGCCCTGAGGATGATGCTTCCCGCCGACAGCGCCCTCGCGCCGCTGGCGAGCGCCGCCCTGCGGCTCCAGGTCCAGCGCCTCGCGGACGTGGAGTGGGCGCGCTTCACGCAGCGGGCGCAGGCCGTGGACCCCAAGGTGGAGGCGGCGGCGCGCGACATCCTGGCCGAGGTGCGCTCCAGCGGCGACGCCGCCCTGCGCGCCCTCACCAAGCGGTTCGACAAGGCCGACCTCGCCGACCCGCTCCTGGGCAAGCGGGAGTGGGACGAGGCGGCCCGCTCCATCCCCAACGACCTGCGCGGCGCCCTGCGGGAGAACCACCGCCGCATCCGCGCCTTCCACACCCTCCAGATCGGCAAGGAGCAGCGGCGCGACACGGCGCCGGGCCTCCGCCTCGGCCGCCGCGCCATCCCCCTCGACGCGGTGGCGTGCTACGTCCCCGGCGGCCGCGCCAGCTACCCCAGCACCGTCCTGATGACCGCGACTCTGGCCAAGCTCGCCGGCGTGCGCCGCATCGTGGTCGCCACCCCGCCGCGCCCCGACGGCACCGTGGACCCGGGGGTGCTGGCCGCCGCGCGCATCGCCGGGGCGACCGAGGTGCTGCGGGCCGGCGGGGCGCAGGCCATCGCGGCGCTCGCGTTCGGCACCAAGGCCATCGCCCCCGTGCAGGCCATCGTCGGCCCCGGCAACGCCTACGTCACGGCGGCCAAGGCGCAGGTCGCCCACCTGGTCCGCACCGACGCGCCGGCGGGGCCGAGCGAGCTGCTGGTCGTCGCCGACGCCACCGCCAAGCCGGTGGAGGTGGCCCTCGACCTCCTGGCGCAGGCGGAGCACGACCCCGACGCGCAGGTCCTCCTGGTGGCGACCGCGCAGCGCCTCGCCGACGCCGTGGCGGCCGAGCTGGAGGCCCGCGTCCCGCAGCAGCCGCGCGCCGAGGTCATCGCCGCCAGCCTGCGCGGCCACGGCGCCCTCCTCGTCGCCAAGGACCTGGCCGAGGCGCTGAAGTTCGCCAACGCCTACGCCCCCGAGCACCTGAGCCTCATGGTGCGCCAGCCCCGGGCGGCGCTCGCCAAGGTGCGCAACGCGGGCTCCGTGTTCCTCGGCAGCCACACGCCGGTGAGCCTCGGCGACTACGGCTCCGGCACCAACCACGTCCTGCCCACGATGGGGCACGCGGCGCTGCGGGGCGGGCTCTGCGTGGACGACTTCCGCAAGTGGCTGACCTGGCAGGAGGCGACCCCCCAGGGCCTGCGCTCCGTGGCCGGGGACGTCGTGCGGGTGGCGCGCGCCGAGGGGCTGCACGCCCACGCCGACGCCGTCGTCGAGCGCCTGGCCCCCTCCGAGGCAGGGAGTCCGGGGAGCGCGGGGGTGCCACGGCCCCAGGACGCGGGCCTGCGCCAACCCTCCAAGAAATCCTCGAAATCCCCGGACTCCCTGCCCGGCCCGGGGCGGGGGACGGGCGGATGACACGCATCGACGGGTGGGTCCGCGCCCCCGTCCGCTCGCTGAAGCCCTACTACAAGGCGCCCGAGGTGGAGGGCGCGCTGCGGCTCGACCAGAACACGAACCTGATGGGCCCCAACCCCTGCCTCGCCGCGCTGCGGGCCGGGGACGCAGAGAGCCAGTACCCGAGCCGGGACGCCGACGGCCTGCTCGCGGCGCTGGCGGAGTTCCACGGCCACTCCCCCGACAACTTCCTCGTGGCCAACGGCGGCGACGAGGCGCTCGACATCCTGGTGAAGGCGTTCGGCGAGGCGGGCGCGGTCTTCGCCACGCCGACGCCGAGCTACAGCCTCTACCCGTTCTACCCCCGCATGGCCGGCATGAGGTTCACCGAGGTCCCGCTGCGCGCCGGCTTCGCGGAGCTGGACGCCGCCGCCATCGTGGCCGCCAAGCCGCGCATCACCATCGTGGCGTCCCCCAACAACCCGACGGGCAACCGCTTCCCCGCCGACCAGGTGCAGCGCCTCGTCGACGAGGTGGACGGCGTGGTCGTGGTGGACGAGGCCTACATCGAGTACGCCGGCCTCAGGCACAGCCTCCTGCCGCGCATCGAGTCGCACGACAACCTCGTCGTCCTGCGCACCTTCAGCAAGGCGTACGGCCTCGCGGGCCTGCGCATCGGCGTCCTCGCCGCCAACCGGGAGCTGATGGGGCGCCTGCGCCTCGTCAAGCCGCCGTTCAACCTCAGCACCCTCGCCGAGCGCGCCGCCGTCGCCGCCCTCGACCAGCAGGAGTGGGTCGACGCCGGGGTCCGCACCGTGCGCTCGGAGCGCGAGCGCATGGCCACCCGCCTCCGGAAGCTCGGCTTCCGCGTCCACCCCACCGACGCCAACTTCCTCCTCACCGACCCGCCCCTCGACGCGGGCGAGCTCTTGCTCCGCTTGCG
>JBHELM010000081.1:0-2913 GCA_046352715.1 Thermoplasmatota archaeon
CTCGTCCCCATGCTGCCTCCGGACGGCCGCGCGCCTCTTACCCCGTTCGCGATGGACGCCCTCATGAACGGCACCCTCGCCGCAGTCCTCGTCCCCCTGGCACTCCTGGCGTGGAACGCCGCGCACGGCGACGCTCCGCTCCCCGCAGCCCTGGTCGGATTCCCCATGCCCCTTGCGACGGCGCGGGCGGCCCACGTCTGGCCCATCCAGCGCGTCGGCGAGGACGGAGCCGTCCACTGGCGGCTCTGGACGCGCCTCGGCATGGACGCCGACGCGGCCTATGACGGCCTGGCCGCGCGGGGGCTGGAGCGAATCTGGGTCACGGCGAAAGTCCCCCTCGTCGCCCTCATGGCCGTGGGTGCTGCGGCATCGCTCGTCTGGGGCAACCTCCTGCTCCGCCTTGCGATGGCGGTCGCCGGCTAGGTGCCGTCCCGTGGACCGCTCCGCCGCGTGGTCCCCAAGGAGGCCGGCTTTTATTCCCCGCCCTGTCTGGCAACGCCATGGCGGAACGGCTCACCACCGGACTTGCTGGGCTCGACGCCCAGCTTGGCGGTGGCGTGCCCGCCGGCACGGTGCACGTCGTCCTCGCCGAGCCCATGAACGCGCAGGAGCTCCTCTCATACCATTTCGCGGCGGGAGGGTCGCTTTTGGCCGGCGGCGCCGCGTTCTTCACGACCGACCTCGAGGACGCCGAAGTCCGCAAGGGCGTGGAGCTCGCCGGCGGGCGCCCCGACCGCCTGCACGTGGTCCACCTTCCCTACAAGGGGCAATGGGCGATCCCCGACGCCAAGCCGGGGCTGCGCTACGTCGTGGACGCCTTCAGCGCCGTGATCCAGCAGGCAGGCTGGGCGGAGGCTTTCCAGCAACTGCAGCGCTTGAAGCGCCAGGTGCGGGCGGGGCGCGACAACCTGTTCGTCACGGTCACGAGCGGCCTCCATTCGGAGGTCGAAAGGACCCTCCTCAAGAGCTGGGCGGATGGGGTACTCGAACTCGGCTTCGACCGCCAGGGATTTGGCCTCTACCCGTACATGAAGGTGGTCAAGATGCGCGGTGTGCCGGACTCGGCGCGGTTCATGCTGTTCAGGGAAACAGACCGTGGCCTTTTCATGGAGAGCACCCGTCGGGTCAACTAATGGACAAGGGGGATGCGTGGAAGGCTGGTGATCCAGGCGACGCAGGTGTGAGCGCCGTCATCGGCACCATCCTCATCCTGGCCATCACCATCGTCGGCATCGCAGCCCTCATGCTCTGGGGCGGCCCCACCATCGACCGCGTCCAGGCCGACAACGCCGCAAGCGCCATGGAAGGCGAGTTCGAGGGCCTGCGCGACGCGAGCCAGGAGCTCTCCGTGCCGGACCACTCGCGCTTCCCCGCCGTGGCGCTGCCGCGCGGCGAGATCGCCATGACGGAGGGCACCCGGTTCCTTGTCGCCGCCAACCACGACGCCACGCACCCGACCTGCGACCTCGACGTGAAGGGCTGGGCCGCCGCGGCGCCCACCTCGCAGGTCACGGTCTCCGCCACGGGCTGCCGCGCCCTCTCCAGCACGAGTCTCGAGGTGGATTCCATCTCCGGCACCACCATCTCGCGCGTGAACGCCACCGTCTCGGGCGGGACGGTCACGGCCCCCAGCGCGGACTTCACGGTGGGCGACTGGCTGTTCCGCATCACGGACGGTGCGGCGAACCCCGTCGTGTACGCCGAGGCGTGGCTCCACTCCAGCGACCGCATCACCTGGAGCATGCGCTCCTCGGGCGGCGAGCGCGACCTCTACCTGGAAGGGAGCGCCATCTTCGAGCGGCAGGGCGGCAACACGTTCCTGCAGAAGGCGCCGCCCATCGGCGACTCCGCCTTCGGCGCGGGCTACTACGGCCTCTGGCTGCGGACCTACGCTGCCCTGGGCCGCAACACCTTGACCGGGGTCGGCAGCCACCAGGTGTTCCTCGCCCTCGCAAGCAACGACCTGCACGTGGACGAGAACGGCGTCTCCAGCGTCCGCTACACGTTCTCCGGCGACCTCGCCCAGGCCTGGTGCAACGCCCTCGTCATGCGCAACCAGGGTCTCACGGGGGCGAGCTACTTGCAGGACAGTGCCGCCACCTGTGCCGCCGGCGACGCCCAAGGCCTGCGCTCCGTCACCTTCGCCTACAGCGGCGGCTCCCTCTTCCAGTTCAGGTACCTCCATGCCCGCATCCAGACGAGCCTCGTGCAGTGACATGCAGCGGGCCGGCAGCCGGCCGCGCCGGGCCGCGCCATCGCTTGCCGCAGAGGACGGTGTGAGCGAGGTCGTGGGACAGATCCTGGCCTTCGCCATCGTGGCGGGCGTCTTCGTGCTCAGCATGCTCGCCTTCCAGAAAGCGTCGGAGCAGGCAAGCGACCGTGTCGTGCAGATCCGCGCCGACTCCACGGCCGCGCGCATCGCCTCCGTCATCGTGCAGTCTGGCCTCATCATGGAGGAGCAGGGCTCGAGCGTGCGGGTGCGTTTCCTCATCGACCTGCCGCAGGAGATCGAGCGCCGCGACTACGAGGTGGAGCTGCACGTGCCCGCCGCCGGCGAGACCGCGACCGTCGTCGTGACCGTGCCCTCCCGCGACATCACGGCCACCGCCCCGCTCATGGCCATCGAGGCATCGAGCGGCATCACCGTCTGCCCGGGCACCGTCCCCGGCGGCCACATGTACGCCCGCTACGGCGAACCCGCCGGCTCGCCCGGCAACCCTTGCCTGTTCCTCGAGGCCGCACCATGACCCCCGACACCCCCGACGCGAAGGACGACAGGCCGCTCGCCAACAAATTCGCGGCCGCCCTGCGCCGCTCGCGCGCCAGCAAGGAGGACGGGCACGCCCAGGAGGCTGGCGTCCCGCAGCCCGCCCCAACCCCCGAGCCGTCGCCGGAGGAGCAGGGCTGGACCGT
>JBHELM010000082.1:0-5618 GCA_046352715.1 Thermoplasmatota archaeon
TTTGGCCCGCCCCGCATCGCCGCCAGTCTTGGCGCCGCCCCGCTTGCGGGCTGGGGCGGGCGCATCTGCGTCTTTCTCCTGCATTTCCGGTGCCGGATAGCCAAGGTCCGCCCTAAGCTTGCCTGTGACTGGCGACTGTCAAGGCCGAGTGTCCCGGCGCGCGTTCAGGGCCTCGGGCACGGTAGGGGGACCGCGCGGACCCCGGGGCCGGAAGGCAACCCTGCGCGGCGAGGTGGCAGCGGGATGGGCCGCCTCCCGTTGTGCGGGTGGTCCCCCTTGGGGTGCGCGTGGGTATAGGTTGGCGGCCCCTGGAGGCGGCGTGCATGGAGTGTGAGTGCCCGGTGTGCCACCGGGGCTTCAAGACGCCGCAGGGACGGGGCGGCCACCTCCTGCACGCCCCAGACTTGGCGCACCAGCTCTATCGCCAACAGCAGCAGCTCGCCGCCGTCCTGGCCGCCAAGCGCACGGCCGCGCAAGCGCAGGCGCCGCCTGCCCCTGCAAGCGCCGCGCCGGTTGCCCTCGCGCAGGCCGCGCCTGCCGCCGTGGCTGCGTCCGTCGTGCAGCCGGTCCCGGTGGCGTGGCCCTCGCTCACGCGCGGCCTCCAACCCGGCGCAGCGGCATGGAGCGAGGCAGCCGCGCCGCAAGCCGCCCCGCAGGCGAGCCCCGCGCAGGCGCCGCCTGCCCCCACCGCGCCTGTGCGGGCCTCGGATTTCCTCAAGCCCGCAGGCGCGGCCCTCATGGGTGGGGCCGTGGGGGCGGCCGTCGCGGGCGCAAGCCACCGCGGCGTGGGGTTCCTGTTCGGCGCGGGCGCGGGGGTCCTGGTGTGGTGGGCCATCGAGCAGCGCCGCCACGCCCCACCCGCCCCGAAGGCGGAGCCGGTGGTTGAGGTTCCCCCCGAGTGGCGCGGCATCTTCGTGCCGGGCGCAGGGTGGTCCCTGTGACCGAAGCGGAGCGGTCGGTGTGGGCGTCCTATCCGCGCGCCATGCGGAGTCACGCCTTGAAAATCCTGGACAACCCGGAGCCGGTGCAGGTGGTGGATGAGAACCATTGGGACGTGGTGAGCCTCAAGACACCCAGCCGGCGGGTGCGCGTGTATCGCCGCGATGATGAAATCCGGTGCAAGTCCGATAAGCGCATCAAGGCGGGCGAGGCGGTGGGCGGTCACTACAACCAGGACCGGCCGTGCGCGCACATTGTCGCCGTCATGGTGACGGAGGGCATGATTGAGCGCCCGGACACTTCCGGCGAGGTGTGGACGAAAGGGGACGACGGCCGCCAGCAGGGCGTTGAGGCGGAGGCGTGGCGCCGGGTGCCGGTGCGGGTGCCGGAGTTGATGGCGAAGCTCCTGCATCAAGGCTTGCCTGTCATTGCGCCGGAGCCGCCGCAAGCCAGCGGGCGGCCCCGCGCGCCCTTGTTCACGTTGGCGTATCAGTCGGTGATGCGGTGCTTCGAGCGCGGCGGGCTCTACGCGGCGCAGGGGCGCATGGCGACCCCGACGCATCGCCAGCATACGCCGCGGGCGTTGAGCGTGGCGGCCATCAGCCGGTTCCTGGCCGCCAAGACGGGCCTGGAGGCGCGCGACCCCGAGGCGCGGGCGCGTGTGGACCCCGATGAAGTCCTTCAGAAGCTCTTGGCGCTCTCGACGTGGCCCGCTCGCCCCTATGAGTCAGTCTTCCACCCGGACGGAACGGGCTTGACGGAGCAGCGGTTCAGCAGCTACTTCGACGAGCGGTATAGCAAGGACGTTCGCAAGCAGAAGGCCAAGCGCGAAGCCCGCCGCAAGAAGGGCCAGGACACCGCGAGCGCGCCGGGGGCGCGCAAGGCGGTCAAGCCGCGCCTGCACCATTGGACTTACACGGAAATCCTGTGGACCTACCGCTATACCCTGGTTGCGGCACTCTACGCGCAGCAGGGGCCATTCAGCGAGGCGCAATGGGCCATCCCGCTCATGGACCGCGCCCGACTGATGCTGAAGCCCAAGGAGTTTGGCGCAGACAAGGCGTATAACGCCTACTACCTCGACGCCTACCTTGCCGCCCACAAGATTGAGTCACAAATCAAGGTCAAGGAGAACGCGAACCCGGGCCGCAGCAGCGCCCGCAAGAAGGCATACAAGCGGCGCGTCGAGCGCGCGCAGCTTGACCCGGAAGGGTTTGCGGCGCGGGCCGACCGCCGCAACAATGCCGAGACTGGCAACCATGCCTTCAAGGCCATCGTGGGCGACCAGATTTATTCCAAGGACGCCCGCGCGCAGCGCAATGAAATCCTGTGCATGGCCTTGGCCTACAACCTGACCCGCTTGGTGTATCTGGAGGTTGAGCGCGGCATTGAGGTGGACTTTGCGGAGGGCGCGCGGCACCTCGCGGCGGCGAAGTGGGAGCGGCTGGAGGACTTGCACGCCCGCTATCGCGCCGAGCTACCAAAGCGGATGCAGGCGGAAGGCAAGCGGCCCGAGTGGGCCTAGCGGCCGGGCGCGGGCGTGGTAGTGCGTTAGTGCAGGCGGTCGCGCAGTAGGGCGCGCACTCGCCGCTCGATTTCGTCCCGCACGGCGCGGAAGTCCTGGAGGCTCTTGCCCTTCGGGTCGGGCAAGTCCCAGTCCTCCATGCGTTTGCCGATGAAGGCGGGGCAAGCGTCGTCGCCGCACCCCATTGTCACCACAAGGTCGCAGGTGCGGACCCAGGCTTCATTGAAGCCTTGGCTCGGGTGGCCGGAGATGTCGATGCCGCGTTCCTGCATGACCTGAATCGCTTCCGGCAAGACGTAGCCAAGGGGCTTCGAGCCGCCGCTGCGCGCTTCGATGCGCGTGCTGCCGAAGGCGCGGGCGAAGCCTTCGGCCATCTGCGAGCGCGCGCTGTTGCCGACGCAGGCGAACAGGACGCGGAAGGTCATGCCTCCGCCTCGCCTGAAAGGTGGAGGGGTCCGGCTACCCCGAGGACGACGGGACGGGTGCCAGGGCGGAGGGCTTCAAAGACGGTCATGGCGGCGACGGCTCCGAGGAAGGGCGCGGTGAGGTAAATCCACAAGCCGGTGTAGGTGCCGCTGGCGAGGGCGGGGCCGAGGGTGCGGGCGGGGTTCATGCTGGCGCCCGTGAGGGGTCCGGCAACCAGGGAGGCCATGCCAACCGTGAACCCGATGGCAAGTCCAGCGCTTCCGGGGGCGGTGCGTTTGTCGGTGGCGACTCCGATGATGACCAAGCCCAGGATGAAGCTGGCCGCTGTCTCCCATGCGAAGGCAGGGAGGGTGGGAATGTGGGGCATGGTGGTGCCGAGGTTGGCAGCGCCGAGGGCCTTCAGGGCAAGGGCGGCCAGCGTGGCTCCGAGGACTTGGGCCACTAGGTAGGTGGGGACGCGGCGCCAGGGGAAGTGGCCGGTGGCGGCGAAGGCGAGGGTGACGGCGGGGTTGTAGTGGGCGCCGCAGATGGGCGCCAGGGCATACACGAGGACCAGGACGGCGAAGGCAAAGGCAAGGCTCACGCCCAGGTGCCCCAGGCCGCCTCCAATTGCATCGGTGGCGACGGCTCCGCACCCGAAAAAGACCAGGAGGAACACGCCCACCGCCTCGGCCGCCTCGGGTCGCCAGTCGAAGCTCACGGGGGGCGCGACGGCGGGCGGGCTTTAGCGGTTGCTCAATAGGGGGCCGCCGATAGGCCGAAAGGTCCCCTTCCACTCCGAACGGCTTACACAAAGGGGGCCAAGCCTTGCACAACCGGGGCGGAGGCTTACACAGACGGCGGCTCCCGCTTCGGGCCAGGGGTCTGTGTAAAGCTCCCCTGGCCGCCGTCACCCATTTATACGTCCCCCCTGTCGCCAACCTGCCACGTCCCGGCCCCGGATTGACCTCCGGGCTGGGCCGACCAAGCTTGGCGGCTGGCGTCGGCCCGTTCCGGGATGAGTCAACGCGGGGGCGGCCCAAGAAACCGGCCCCTGCACCCTCAACAGGAGGAATCCCCATTCCCACCGGCATCAACGCAGCCCGCAAGCTCCAGAAGAACCGCCAGCAGCTCCGCTGGTCGGACCGCTACTACTCGCGCCGCACCCTGCGGCTGAAGCAGAAGTCCGACCCGCTGGGCGGCATCCCGCAGGCGCGCGGCATCGTGACCGAGAAGGTCGGCATCGAGGCCAAGCAGCCCAACTCCGCCATCCGCAAGTGCGTGAAGGTCCAGCTCATCCGCAACGGGCGCCAGATCACGGCGTTCGCCGTGGGCGACGGCGCCATCAACTACATCGACGAGCACGACGAGGTGATGGTGGAGGGCATCGGCGGCCGCATGGGCCGCTCCTACGGCGACATCCCCGGCGTCCGCTACAAGGTCATCAAGGTCAACAACGTCTCCCTGGACATGCTGGTCAAGGGCAAGATCGAGAAGCCGATGCGGTGATTGCCATGAGCGACGAAACTTCCATCGAATCCCCCGACCAGCTCGCCACCCTGGCCACCCAGGAGGCGACCCCGGTCGCCAAGAAGGTCGACCTGCCCGCCACGCCGATTTTCGGCAAGTGGCCCAGCGACAAGATCGAGGTCACCGACGTTGGCCTGGCCAAGTACATCAGCCTCGAGGCCGTCGGCGTCATGCACCACGGCGCCCGCCACGCCAACAAGCACTTCGGCAAGACCAAGGTGCACGTCGTCGAGCGCCTCATCAACGACCTGATGCGCAGCGAGACCTACCAGGGCAAGAAGTCCAAGGCTTACAAGGCCGTCGAGGAGGCCTTCGACCGCATCGCGGAGCGCACCAAGGAGAACCCGGTGCAGGTCCTCATCACCGCCATCGTCAACGCCGCCCCCCGCGAGGAGGTCACCCGCCTCCGGTACGGTGGCATCAACGTCCCCAAGTCGGTGGACGTGGCCCCCCTGCGCCGCCTCAACGTCGCCCTGCGCCACCTGGCCATGGGCGCGACCCAGACCTCGTTCAAGAGCACCAAGCCCATCAGCCAGTGCCTCGCCGACGAGATCATGAAGGCCGCCAAGAACGACCCGCAGAGCTTCGCCGTCGCCAAGCGCGACGAGGTCGAGCGCGTCGCCAAGTCGGCCCGCTAGGGCCGCTCCTTTTCCTCTTCCTTCTTTCCTCTCTTTTCTGACGTCGATGGGCGGTGCGAGAGGCAACTTCCTGGCAACGGTTATCAATCCGGTGCCCCGTGCGCGGCCGGTGGTTTGGCCAACGCGCGGCGACGGGTTCCTCGCAGCCCGCCTGCGCCGCCACGCCTCCAGGTGGAGACCCCATGAGCGACGGACCTGAACGGCAGTGGAACCACGCCCGCAGCACGACCCAAGGATTTGCGGCGGAACGTCCTGCCCGGCTGGCCTCGGCCGGCCTGTGCATCCTCCTGGCGGCGCTGGCGCTCCACCCTGCCCTTGCGGCCAACGCCTTGGCTGGCCCGCCCCCGACGGCGCAGGCCGCGCCGCAGGGCACCGGCATCCTGTTCGAGAAGAACGTGGGCCAATGGGACGCGCAGGCCCTGTTCAAGGCCCACCTGGGGGGGCAATCCGCCTTCCTCACCAGGACGGGCCTGGTGCTGGTGCAGGCGCTGCCCGGGCAACCCCTCCCATCCGCAGGCGGCCCGCCCACCCTGCCCGCGCCGTCCCCGCGGCAGTGGGCCGTCTCCATGAGCCTCCAGGGC
>JBHELM010000083.1:0-8483 GCA_046352715.1 Thermoplasmatota archaeon
GTCCGCCGTGACGTTGACCGAGGCGAACGTGTTGTTCCAGGCGTAGACGTAGGTGGCGTTGGTGGGGACCGGCGCGGTCAGGCCGGCGGAGAACTGCGCCGTCGTGACGTTGAGGCGGATGGGTCCCGAGGCGGTGCCGCCGGTCAGGACGTAGTCGGTGCCCTGCGGGAGGTCCGCCGCGAAGCCGCCGCCACTCTTGGCGGTCTCCTCGGCGTAGGTGCCGCCGGGGGCGTAGTCCTGCGCGCTGCCCTCGTAGCTGATGACGTCGATGCCGGTGATGGTGTCGCCGACGGCGGCGCCCAGCGTGGCGTAGCCCATGCTGCAGTAGAGGAAGTTCCCCTCGACGGGGCAGGTCGCGCTGTCGAAGGGGTTGGTCGAGCCGGCGGCGCCCGTGGCGTCGACGCCGCTGCGGAAGCCCTTGTCGTTGACGCTGTAGAAGACGTTCAGCGCGGCGGCGCCCGGGCTGCACTGGGTGGGGGCCGGCGGGACGCTGGGGGTGCAGGTGCGCGGCACGGGGCTGGCGGGCGGCGCGTCGGCGATGTCGTTGACCTCGAAGCGGAACACGACCGTCCCGTCGCCCGGCTCCCCGAGGGCGAGGCTGCGGATGTCGAGGAAGCCGAAGGCGGCGTAGTCGGCGTCGTCGGTCACGGAGGTGACGAACACGACGTCGGGGAACAGCGGGGCGGCGGCGGCCGGCGGGGCGACGGCGAGGCCCAGCAGGGACAGGCAGAGCGTGGCCTGGGACAACGCTGCGAACAGGCGCATGGCAGCTATGACCCCAGGATGCGTCTTAGCCGTTCCGGCCCTGCACCGTCTGCAAGGCCGCGATGCCCGGCAGCGCCTTCCCCTCCAGGAACTCCAGGCTGGCCCCGCCGCCGGTGCTGACGTGGGTCATCTTGTCCTCGACGTGGAACTTCTTCGCAGCCGCCGCGGAGTCGCCGCCGCCCACGACGGTGGTGCCGGGGTTGCGGGCGACGGCGTGCGCGATGGCCTTGGTGCCGAAGGCGAACGCCTCCATCTCGAAGACGCCCATCGGGCCGTTCCACAGCACCGTGCGGCTGCCCGCGATGGCGGCGCTGAACTGCTGGATGGTGAGCGGGCCGATGTCGAGGCCCATCCACTCGGGCTTCATTTGCGAGACCTTGCAGGCGCGGTGGGTGGCCTTGGCGTCGAAGGCGTCGGCCGCCTCGACGTCCACCGGCAGCACCACCTCGACGCCCTTGTCCTTGGCGCGCTCCAGGAGGCTGCGGGCCAGCTCGATGCGGTCCGGCTCGACGAGGCTTTTGCCGACCTCGTGGCCCTGCGCCTTGAGGAAGGTGAACGCCATGCCGCCGCCGATGAGCAGCTTGTCGACCCTCTCCAGCAGCTTCTCGATGACGAGGATTTTGTCGCTGACCTTGGCGCCGCCCATGATGGCGGTGAAGGGGCGCTCGGGGCGGTCGAGCGCGTCGCCGAGGGCGCCGACCTCCTTCTCGATGAGGAAGCCGGCGCAGCTTGGCAGCAGCAGGGCGACGCCGGTGGTGCTGGCGTGGGCGCGGTGCGCGGTGCCGAAGGCGTCGTTGACGTAGCGGTCGGCCAGCGCCGCCAACTGCTTGCAGAAGGCGGGGTCGTTCTTCTCCTCGCCGGGATGGAAGCGGACGTTCTCCAGCAGCAGGACCTGGCCGGGCTTCAGCTCCGCGACCGCCCTCTCCGCCACGGGGCCGACGCAGTCGGAGGCGAACGCGGCGGGGACGCCGAGGTGGTCGCGCAGGTGGTCCGCGACGGGCTTGAGGCTGAACTCGGGGTCCGGCTTGGCCTTGGGGCGGCCGAGGTGCGAGACGAGGACGACCTTGGCGCCGGCCTTGCGGAGGAAATCGATGGTCGGCAGCGCCGCCGTGATGCGGGCGTCGTCCGTCACCTTGCCGTTCTCCAGGGGAACGTTGAAGTCGACGCGGACGAGCACCCGCTGTCCCTTGAAGTCGCCGTCCCGCAGGGTGCGGAGCATGGGGCGCGCGACTGGGAGGGTGTTTTTCAGGGCTTGGGCGGGCATGGGGAGGGGATGCGGCTGGAGGTTGTCATGCAGATGGTGTGTGCAACCTTTTCGCTGACCAAACAGGGGCTCCTCCGCACCGAGGTCGCGAAACCCATGGAAGACGCGTGCAAAGCGTGCCAACATAGCCAAAGCTCCCCGAAACCCCAGCACCTCTGTTCGGTGGAGATGGCGACGCTGTGAAGGCCAGCCGCCGTGCGACCGCCTTCATATCCCTGGCCGGCGTGGGCGCCGCGTGGCCTCCTACTGCCCCACCTGCAAGGGCCTCCTGCGCCCGCAGCGGGGCACGCTGGTGTGCATCCGCTGCACCCAGGCGGGGCGGGCGCGCACGGTGACGTCGGGCGGGCGCCGCATCGCGCTCGCGCAGGGGCAGCAGGGGCTCGGGACGATGGCGGCAGCGCCCACGGCTTACGACCCGACGCTCACGCCGCAGCCCAGCACGTGGAAACCCATCCACGCGGGGGCGCCGCACCCGCAGCTCGGCCTGTTCCCGTTCGACGCCATCCGCGAGGGGCAGCGCCGCCTGACGCGCGACGTGACGCTCGCCGTGCAGGGCCGCCGCCACCTCGTCGCGCAGGCGCCCACCGGCCTCGGCAAGACGGCGGCGAGCCTGGCGCCCGCGCTCCAGCACGCGCTCGCCGAGGGGAAGCTGGTGCTGTTCCTCACCAGCCGCCAGAGCCAGCACCGCATCGCCGTGCAGACCCTGCGCGCCATCCAGGAACTGCGCGGCGTGTCGTTCACGCTCGTCGACCTGGTCGCGAAGCGCGACATGTGCCTGCGCCGCGAGGCGAGCGAGATGCACCCGGCGCGCTTCCCCGACTTCTGCTCCCGCGAGACCCGCACCAAGTCCTGCCAGTTCCTCGGCGAGGTGGACGGCGCGACCCTGGAGAAGGTCCGCACCGGCGTCCTGCACGTGGAGGAGCTGATGCACGCCTCGCGCCAGGCGCAGCTCTGCCCACACCTTGTGGCGATGAAGGCGGCGGCGGAGGCGCACGTCGTGGTGGCGGACTACAACCACCTGTTCAGCGACATCCGCGAGCAGAGCCTGGAGCGCCTCGGCCGGGGCCTGCAGGACATCGTCCTGGTGGTGGACGAGGCGCACAACCTCCCTGACCGCATCCGGCAGGCGCACGCCCACCGCGTCACCCCGTTCCTGCTCGACGGCGTGGCCGGCGAGGCGCGCGCGGAGAAGGCCCGCGACATCGAGGCCGACGTGGGTGCGCTCAAGAACGCCCTTGCCCGGCTCGCCTCCACCGCCGTGCCCGAGGACACCCGGCGCGACGACGGCCGCAAGGTCGCCAAGCTGGCGGTGGACGACCTGCACCTCGCCTTCGAGACGGAGCGCCGCGGCGCCTTCGGCGGCACCCGCACCCTGGCCCAGGTGGTGGAGTCGCTCAAGCCGATGGTGGCGAAGACGAAGAAGGGCACCGACGCGCTCGTCCACTCCGAGCAGTTGCTGAAGGCGCTCGACGACTGGGGCCGCTTCCGCAACGGCGCTCTGCGGTTCCTGGAGTGGGAGGACTTCGGCGTCGGCGGCCCCCCGCAATCGGTGGAGCTGCACGTCCGCCTCCTCGACCCCAGCATCCCGGCGAAATCGGTCTTCGAGCGTGTCCACAGCGCTGTCCTGATGAGCGGCACGCTGCGCCCGCCCGAGATGGTGCGCGACCTGCTCGGCCTGGAGCCCGCCCGCACCACCGTGCGCACCTACGACAGCCCCTTTCCTGCCGAGAACCGGCTCGTCGTCGTCGGCGAGGGCCACACGACCCGCTACACGGCGCGGGACGAGGCGATGTGGGCGAAGATGGGCCGCACCATCACCGACCTCGCGGCCGCCGCGCGCGGGAACGTCGCCGTGTTCAGCCCCAGCTATGCCATCCTGCGCGACGTCGTGCGCAACGTGGAGACCCCGAAGCACACCATCGTCGAGGAGCCCGGCTGGGGCAAGGCCGAACGCGACCAAGTCCTCGACACCTTGGACGGCGAGAGGGCCCGCAGCGGCGCGGTTCTCTTCGGCGTCCTCGGCGGCTCCTTCTCCGAGGGCGTGGACTTCAAGGACAACCTGCTGTCGGCGGTGGTGGTCGTCGGCCTGCCGCTCGCCCCGCCCGACCTGGAAGTGGAGGCCGGCATCGCCCACCTGGAGTCACGGCACCCAGGCAAGGGCCGCGCCTACGGCTACACCTACCCCGCGATGAACAAGGTCCTGCAGGCGATGGGGCGCCCCATCCGCAGCGCGACCGACAAGTGCGTGGTGCTTCTTTTGGACGAGCGCTACCTTGGTCCACCGTATCGGCAACTGTTGCCTGACGGAATCGTCGCGAGCCAGGAGCCGGCGAAGGTGGCGGCGGCGTTCCTGCAAGCACACGTGCTTTGAGTCTTCGGCACCGACCAAACCACGGATTGCACGGATGGAGGGCCATCGGGGTTGCCCGTGCCGTCAAGCTCGGCAAACCGCGGATTTCGCGGATGACGCGGATTTGTGAAGGGCGTGCAGCAACAGGGCAACCTTCCTCCGCGCCATCGGCGGAATCCGCGTTCGCCGCGAGCCGTGCGCGGACAAACCTGCTCCGTGAAATCCGTGCAATCCGTGGCTCAGTCGGTGCGTGGTCCGCTGTCCAGCCTAGAAGAGCCCCTGACCGCGAACCCCGCGAAATTCCCGGAAAGAGGTCTGCGGGGTTCGCGCCCTTCGCGGTTTGGGGCCTGGGGGCAATCCAGTTCCGGCCCAACAACGCCCCTTTTTCTACAGGGCCCCCGTCGCGCGGCCCGGATGCAGTCCAAGGGCCTCATCGCACGCCGCCTCCTCGGCATCGAGATGTCGGGCATCCGGAAGATGTTCGAGCTGGCCGGCAAGGACTCCATCAACATGGGCCTCGGCGAGCCGGACTTCGAGCCCGCGCCGCACATCCAGGACGCCCTCGACGCCGCGGTGCGCGCCGGCAAGAACCACTACGGCCCCAGCCTCGGCCTGCCCGAGCTGCGCGAGGCGCTGGCGCACCGCATCAAGGACTACCGCCACGAGAAGGTGGCGGCGCAGAACATCATCATCACGATGGGCGCCACGCAGGCGCTGATGACCGTCAACCACACCTTCGTCGACCACGGCGACGAGGTGCTGGTGCCCGACCCCGGCTTCGTCCTGTACGCGGCGCAGGCGCGGCTGTGCGGCGGCTTCCCCATCCCCTACTCGCTCACGCCGGAGACCAAGTACCAGCCGGACATCGAGGAGATCAAGGAGCGCATCACGCCCCGCACCAAGCTGCTGGTGGTCAACACCCCGAGCAACCCGACGGGCGCCTGCATGGACAAGGCGATGGTGCGCGGCCTGTGCGAGGTCGCCGAGGACGCCGGCATCATGGTGGTCGCCGACGAGGTGTACGACTTCCTCTCCTACGACGCCGAGCACCACTCGTTCCTCAGCCACATGGACAACGTCATCTGGGTCAACTCGTTCTCGAAGACCTACGCCATCACCGGCTGGCGCCTGGGCTGCATCGCCACCAAGCGCGAGTACGTGCGGGCCATCGAGACGATGCACTACTACACGGTGGCCTGCCCGCCGACGCCCATCCAGTGGGCCGGCGTCGCCGCCCTGGAGGGGCCGCAGGACCAGGCAGAGGCGATGCTGAAGGAGTTCAAGCGGCGCCGCGACCGCATCACCAAGCGCATCAACAAGATCCGCGGCATGACGATGGTCAAGCCGGGGGGCGCCTTCTACGCCTTCCCGAAGTACGACTTCGACATCCCCAGCGAGGAGTTCGCCTTGAGCCTGGCGCCGCAAGGCCTCATCTGCTCCCCCGGCAGCGCGTTCGGCCGCCTGGGCGAGGGGCACCTGCGCTTCAGCTACGCCTGCGGCCTCGACAAGATCGACGCCGGCATGGACATCCTCGAGGCGGCGTGCGAGAAAATGCCTCTCAAGGATTGAGCGAAGCGAAGTCCTGAGGGCCTCCTCTGATGCAAGACGGTTGCGACCCCCAAGGGACAAACCCGGCCTCTTCAACCTCCATATGGCCTGTCCGGGGAACGGCTATATTCCCCGCGGGCCCGAGTCGAGGCCGGTCCCCATGTTGCAGGTCCTCCTGTCCACGGCCCTCTTCCTGCTCTCCATCGCGCTACCCATCGGTGACGCGCGCCCCGCCCCCGGCGTGGACCGCGTCCAGGAGCGGGGCTACGACGCCGAGGGCCGCCTGCTGTGGGAGAAGGGCGTCCGCAGCGATAGCGACGCCCTCGCCTTCGAGCGGTTCTACCGCCATGTCGACAGCAAAGCCAGGCCCAGCGGGGGAGGGGGCGGCGGAGGCAGCGCGGGCGACCCCGGCACCGACTGCGAGCCCGACAACTTCCGCCAGGCGCCGTGGAGGTGGGCGGGGCCCTACGCCACCACGGCCTCCTCGTACGCCAGCTTGTTCAACGCCGCTGGCCAGGCCTGGGACGCGGCCACGGGGGCGGCAATCCTGGCGGGCATCACGCCCGGCTCGGCGGGGCCGGCCGGCACGCTGGACGGCCACAACCAGATCGACTTCGTCCCGCTCGGCGCCTCCACCACCATCGCGGTCACCACGACCTGGTACAACCGCTTCACTGGCGAGGCCGTCGAGTCGGACGGCCAGTACAACACCTACTACGCCTGGGCCACCGACGGCGCGCCGGGCGCCATGGACGTCCTCAACATCGCCACGCACGAGGTCGGCCACACCTTCGGCCTCGACCACCCCAAGGGCGGCGGCATCTCCTGCCTCACGATGTACGCCTACGCCAACCTGGGCGAGACCCAGAAGCGCACCCTCGGCGACGGCGACGTCCTGGGCATCAAGGCCATCTACGGCGCCTAAGGCCGCGCCGCCTCCTCTCCCCCTCTTCCCGCTGCTGGCTCAGCCCCGCTTGTAGTCGTCCTGCAGCCGCTCGATGTCGTGCTCCGAGCAGTGGCCCATCTGCAGCTCCACGATGACGAGCGGCACCGCGCCGGTGTTGGCGATGCGGTGGACGTCGCCGACGCCCACGACGTGGGTCTTGCCCGGGCTCAGCGGCGTGGGCGGGCTGGTGCCCTGGTCCTCGCCTTGGCCGGAGATGATGCGCCAGATCTCCTTGCGCTCCTGGTGGCGCTGCAGGCTCATGCGGGCGCCCGGCTCGACGACCATGCACTTCAGGGTCGCCTCCGGGGTGCGGTACCAGTCGACCCAGATCCCCCACGGCCGCTTCTCCACGTGGTCGGACTCGAAGAGGCCGACGGCGCGCAGGGCCGGCAGGAGGTGGTCCATGCTGCGCCACCTGGGCGGGGCTGAAAAGGATTCAGGAACCCACCTGCGGCGGCCTCCTCCCGGTCCGCCTCCCAGCCCCCGGCCCATCCCGTTTTCTAGGGCCTGCGGCTCCGCCCCTCCATGCTCCGCAGCACGGTCCGCGTCATCGGCGTCCCCATGGACCTCGGCGCCGGCCGCCGCGGCGTCGACATGGGCCCCAGCGCGATGCGCGCCGCCAACCTGCACGCCCGCATCAAGGAGCTGGGCTACAAGGTGCAGGACACCGGCAACGTCTTCACCGCGGAGCCGGAGGAGCGCAAGCCCAAGGACCCGAAGCTGAAGTACGTCGACGAGGTGCTGGCGGCCTGCAAGGAGCTGGCCGACCGCGTCGACCGGGCGGTGAAGGAGGAGGTGACGCCCCTGGTGCTGGGCGGCGACCACTCCATCGCCATCGGCACCCAGGCGGGGCTGGCCCGCACCTCGCGCCGCCGCGGCCTGCTCTGGTTCGACGCCCACGCCGACTTCAACACCCACGACACCAGCCCCAGCGGCAACATCCATGGCATGCCGGTGTCGGCCATCCTCGGGATGGGGCACGAGCGGCTGGCGGACTTCGACACGCCGGGCGCCAAGCTCGACCCCCGCAACGTCGTCTACATCGGCCTGCGCAGCGTCGACCGCCAGGAGGCGGAGATCCTGACCGACAGCCGCGTCACCTACTACACCATGCGCGACATCGACCAGATGGGCATGGCCAAGGTGATGGACGAGGCGCTCCAGAAGGTCAGCAAGGGGGTCGACCAGGTGCACCTCTCCTTCGACCTCGACGTGGTGGACCCGCGCTGGGCCCCCGGCACCGGCACCACCGTGCAGGGCGGCCTGACCTGGCGCGAGAGCCACCTGGCGATGGAGATGCTCTCCGACTCCGGCCTGCTCTCCAGCCTGGAGTTCGTCGAGGTCAACCCGCTGCTGGACACCGGCAACCAGACGGGGGAGTTCGCGGCCGGCCTCATCTGTTCTGCGTTGGGCAAGGCCATCGTCCAGCCCGCCAACGCCAAGCCGCGCCGGGCCGCGTAGGCGCACGGACTTGCCGGGGCACAGCTACCGCGCCACGTTTCGTTCATCGCCAAAAATGGGGGTCGCACTTGAACAGCCGGACGCCTTTTCCACTCCCCCCTTCTGGTTCGGAACGTCCATGACCGGACACCATTGCCTGGCATTGGTTC
>JBHELM010000084.1:0-10896 GCA_046352715.1 Thermoplasmatota archaeon
ACCAGAGTTCGTCCGAGACACGGTATTTCTCAGGCACTTCGAGAAGACGGTCGGCAGCGTCCATCCTGGGAAGACGAATGGCAAGAGGCCCTATACAGGGTTGTCGTTATTTCCCGAATAGGCTCTAAGCCTTGCAGCCCGCTGGCGGCACCACGACGCCCGAAGTGCCCACGGCGCCAGGCTGTCCCGGGGCGCCAGGGGCACCGCCCAGCAGGCCTCCGTTTCCGCCAGCTCCGCCGCTGCCGCCTATGCCTGCGGTTCCGGCGAAGGCTTCGCCCTTCCCAACGTCGCCGTCGCTGCCGAACGCCCCGCCGCAACCTGGGCGGCCGGGGAAGGCCTTCATGGCGTTGGCGCCGTTCCCGCCCTTGCCGCCCGAGCCGCCAGCGCCTCCGACGAGGCTGCCAGAGCCACCCGCTTGGCCGTCGCTGCCGCTGCCTCCGGCGCCGCCGTTGGCGAAGGCATTGCCGCCGCGCCCGCCGTTGCCCCACAGGCAACCATCGCTCCCGTCGCCTCCAACTGCGTCTTGATCGGCGTCGGCGCCGTTCGTGCCAGTGTTTCCGCTCACGCCCGTGCCGCCAATGGCTCCGGAGGAAGGCGGCGCGGCCGTCACCGGGTCGCCGTCGATGCCCGCGGCCCCGGACGTGTTTTGGTCGGTGCCGTCGGTGCCGTCGCACAGGCTGTCGACGACGCCTTCGATGCCGGTCTTGACCTTGCCGACGGTTCCGAGCGAGGAAGACACGCACTTCATTTTGTCAGCCCAAAAGTTCGACAGGAGACTCCCTTCGGAGAAGGGCCGTTCTCCAGGCTGCGAAAGGATGGCTGACAGGTCGGTGGTGAACAGGGTTCCGGGCCGACCTGCATCGCCGCCCCAGGCTGACGCGAACGGCATTCCGGGCGGTCCCTGCGCGACGGCCCCGTGGCCGCCCAGGTTGCCGAAGATGCCGCTGCTGCCATCCACCGACCTGGCGGGCAGGGTCTCGATGTGGCCGTCCAGCATGATGTTGCCTGCGTGGCCGCCTGCGCCGCCGCGCACGATGTCCGTGGGTGCGACCGTCGTGGGCGCGGCGATGCCGCCGTCGCCACCCGCACCCGTTCGCAGCAGCGCCGCAGAGCCGATGCTGATGGAGTTGGCGTGGATGGTCAGGCTGGCGCCGTCGCCGCCCGCAGCACCCTCCAGCGCGTCTTGGGTGTCGGCGTTCGCGCCGTCGGCGCCCAGGAAGCTGCCGTCAAAGACGACGCGCTCGGCGATGATGGTGAGGCTGGCGGCGTTGTCGCGCGACCTGGCCAGAGCTTCGATTGCGCCGTTGATGATGACCACGGCGGCCCTCACGCAGGTGTTTCCTGCCACGTCGATGTTGGCGCGGGTGGGGACCTCCCACAGCGCGCCGAAGTCGTAGTCCCCTTCCAGCACGGTTCCGTCTTGCGTGAGGGCCCCCTGGACGGGGCTGGTCAGGCTGGCCAGGACCAGGAAGGCCGCGAGTGCGGCCAAGCCGGGTGTTCGGTGTTTGTTCATGGTGTTTTCCTCATGGAGCGGCCACGCCCCCTTAGCTCCGTTTTTGCAAAGTCGCGGCCGGGCGGTTGGCCCTGGTGCGGCGTTGAGGGCGTGGAAAGGAAGACAGAGGCGCGTGCGCTGCGGAGCCAGAAAGCGTAAGGAAGGGGGGCCCGGCGCGGAGAATGAAAACCCGTTGATGCAGAAGGCACCGCGCCGGGGGATAGGGAAGACCGTGTCGGGCACGAAGCCATGTGCGACACACCACATGTTCCGCGACGATTGACAATGAGGCTATAACTCGTTAGACGCGAACCCTGACTAGCGCCTTCCTTCTCTGATAGACTTTAGCTTGTCAGAGTTTGCGTCTAACTCGTCAAATAGCGGAAGTCATTGCCTGCGGCCTGGAGTCACCATGACCCCGAAGCAATGTTCCCATTTTGGCCGGAAAGGTTGCGTCCCGCAAGCCGTCGGCCCCTCCGTGCGAGCCCGCCTCTTGGCCGCCTCCGTCGCGCTCCTGCTGCTGGCTGGCACCGTGCCGACCGCACACGCCGACCCCTTGGACTTCATCTCCGGCCTGACTGACCGCACGGTGGCGTATGTCCAAGGTTTCGACCCCAGCGACAACGCCACCGCCCAGCAGGCGAGGACCGAAGCCTACCTGAACGACGTGGACGACCTTGGTGATTTGTTAGGCTACCTGCTATGTGCCCACTTCCAGCTTGGCCCCTGGAATCTCAGTGTCGTCCCTCAGGCTCACTATCCCTCGCTCGAAGTCCGGTGGGACGTTCCGGGCTTTGGGTTCCAGGGGAGTCGTGCCGGCTTTGGCACCTACAAGTTTGAAGCGAACCAAAACGGAAGCGGCGCCTGCTCGCTTCCCCTTCTGCTCCCCGTCGACGTTGGCGACCTCATCAAGACCAAGCCGGGTGCATGATGCGCGAAGACCTGCCATCGCATAGCGCCATGCGGCTGTTTCTGGTGGCCCTTCCGCTGTGCCTTGCGGTGGCAGGATGCACGGCAAAGCAGGGAGGCACGCCAACCGATTCCCCATCCCCTTCCGTCTCGTCGACCACTGGGCCGACCGTGGGCCCTCCAAACCCTTTCCCCTCGAATGGTAGCTATCCCAAGGAAGTGCACTGGTCCTCGTGCGAGGGATGGTACACGGGCTTCAGCTACCCTCCTGGCAAGCCGCCTGGGGCCACCCACGACCCTGAGTGGGGCGACCCCCGAATCAACGGCGGCACGAGCATAGTGGCGCGGAGCCGTGACTGCCAGCGCGTGTCTTGGGGTCCTTTCGAGCGGCCAGTCCGCATGATCTGGGAGACGCACGACTTCATTGGGCCTCCCGACAGTTGCTTCCCGCCCCCCGGCCAATCGGCCGTGACCCAGTTGAACGAGTTGGCGTCCCTGTGGGTGAACGACTCCGCCCTCGCCGATTACCTGAAGCAGACGTATCCCGGCATGCCGGTCTACTACTCCCCCATCCAGACCGAGACGGCCCTGCTTGGCCCGGTGACGCAGCGCACGTGGCGCTGGGGCACGGACCAAGGCCAATCCCACCTCACGGTCAACGACGATGGCCAGCGCGCCGGGCAAAACTCCGTCGGCCGCCGCTTGTTCTGGTATACTGAGGCGGGTGTGTCGTTCATGGACCTCATCGATGACCACACCACCCAGGTTCTCACGGGACGCGGCGCCAATGGCACCCTGTACCCGCCGATGCTGTGGGGCTACATCACGAACCCCTACGCTTCAACGGGCGAATGGGAGACTTCCTCCACGCTGGAAGGCACCATCACAATCTTCCGCGACCACCTATGCAAAGAGCCCATCTAGCCGTCCTGGCGCTGCTGTGCGCGTCGGCACCCGTCGCGGCCCAGCCGGTCCTCCCGCTGGAGTTCCAGACCCCCGCCCAACTGAGTCCCCAAGGCGACGCGACGGGCCTGGAGTGGATGCTGCTCCTGTTCCAGGACGGCTCCCCCACGACCTTCGAGCTGGAGGCCACCGGGTCGCCGGTCGCCACCAACCATACGCTTCTGGCCTACGGAATCGACCAACCCCCCGCGACCGTCTTCTTCGACCAGGCCGACCTGCCACCCAAATCCACCGACCTTCCCGAAGGCTACCGCCAAACGTTGGCCTTCTCCCGCCCGGGATGGGCCAGCCTCTACATTGCGGCCAGCTCCATCGCAATCACCCACGCCCACGACGAAGCCACCGCCTTCCCCGTCTTCAACGGCAGCCGCATCCAGGGCGGCTTGCCCGAGCAGATTCCCCCCACGGCCTTCCGCACGCAGGCTCTGCGCACCTGGCACGACGACGCCGGCTTCCTGCTCCACGGCCTCACGGAGGCGCCGTTCACGTTCCACCTGGCGGCCCAAGGCGTCCACCACGTCGAGTACACGAACGCCCACGCTGCTTGCCCGCCTGGCCAGGCGACCTGCCTGGATGGGGCATCTCCCACCAACCGGACGGTCCCGACCCCAGGGGGGCGCGCAGGAGCGGCCTTGGCGTCCATCCTGGAGGTCCGCTCCCAGGACGGGCACGTTCAAGGCAACGGGACGGCCGCCTTCATCCTGATGGGCGGCCAAGCGGTGACCCTGCACGAGGACGGCGAGGCACGGTTGCCTTTGGCCTCCCGCACCACGCCCTGCCATGCCCCCTGCCTAGACCCGAACGGCCAGACCGTGCGCCTGCTTGGAAACCTGACCTTCACCAACCTCCGTGCCCAGGCAGGGAATCGCCTCGCCGCCGACCTGTCGGGCCACTTCGTCGCCGCCAACCTGGATGAAACGCCGGTCCCGTCAAGCCTCCTGGGCAACGTGGAAGCCGCTGTGGCCGTTGCGGTGGGGCTCGGCCTTGCCTCCCTGCTGCTCAAGCCGTTTGGCCGGTTCCTGCTCGGCCTGTTCTCGCGCCAGTTGACCCCCCAGAAGGCCCTGGACAACCCTGGCCGCCAAGCCACCTACGACGCCGTGCGGGCTCACCCCGGCGCCACCTACCGCGCCATCATGCGCGCCACCGGGCTCTCCGACAGCATCACCCGCCACCACTTGGCGAAGCTGGAACTCGTGGGCATGGTGGTCAAGCTCGCGCACGGCCGCACCCTGCGCTACTTCGAGAACCACGGCCGCTATGCCGACAACTGGAAGACCGTGGCCGCCCGGCGCGACCCTGACACGGCCCGCGTCATGGATTGGCTGCTGGACCACCCCGGCAGCAGCCAGCAGGACACCGTGCGCGGACTGGCCGGGGCCGTGAAGCGCGGGGCGGTCCTGGGCCGTCTGAATCACCTCGAAGACTGGGGCCTTGCGGAAGCCCGGCAGGACGGCGGCGCCAAGAGTCCGAAGCGCTATCGTCTTCTGCCGGAACAGGCCAGCACCTTGGCTCTGGCTGGGGCGCCTACCGAGCGCTCCGGTGTGCCTTCGGCCAGCGGGCTTTCCCCGAGCCACCTTCCAGTCCAGTAGGTCCAGGCCTGCCGCTGGGGTTCCATGGCGTCCCCGCAAGGGCATTGAACCAGCCTGCGGTGGCCGCCGCGTGAGCCGCGCCCGGGTCCTGGACGGCAAGGCGCTGGCGGCCCGGATGGAGGCAGCGCTCACCGCGGAGGTGGCGCGGCTCAAGGCGGAGACGGGCAAGGTGCCCGGGTTGGCCGTCGTCCTGGTGGGGGACGACCCGGCGAGCGCCATCTACGTCAAGCGCAAGGCGGAGGCGTGCCGCCGCGCCGGGTTCCTGAGCCGGGAGCTTCGCCTCCCCGCCGCGACGACGGAGGCGGAGCTGCTGCGCCTGGTGCGCGAGCTGGCCCGCGACCCCGCCATCCACGGCATCCTGGTCCAGCTTCCCCTTCCCGAGCACATCAGCAAGGCCACGGTGCTGCACGCCATCCCGCCGGGGAAGGACGTCGACGCGTTCCACCCCGAGTCGGTCGGCCACGCCCTCATCGGCGACGAGACGCTGGCGCCGTGCACCCCGCAGGGCGTCCTGCTGCTGCTGGAGGAGACCGGGCTGCCGCTGGCGGGCGCCGAGGTGTGCGTCGTCAACCACTCCAACCTCATCGGCAAGCCCCTCGCGGCGCTGCTCATCAACCGCGACGCCACGGTGACGGTGTGCCACAAGCGCACCCGCGACCTGGCGGCGCACACCCGCGCCGCCGACGTCGTGGTCACCGCCACCGGCGTCCCCGGCCTCCTGACCGCCGACCACGTCAAGCCCGGCGCCGTCGTGGTGGACGTCGGCATCGCGCGCACCCCGGAGGGCAAGGTGGTCGGCGACGTCGCCCCCGACGTGTGGGAGAAGGCCGGCTGGGTCACGCCCGTCCCCGGCGGCGTGGGGCCCATGACCATCGCGGTGCTGTTGCAGAACACGCTGCGGGCGTTCAAGCAGGCCGTCGGCGCGTAGTTTCCAAACATCGCCGGAAAGTGTTCTTCCCTTCGGTTCCGCTTGCAGGCGCGCTGGACCACCAGCGATGTGAATCCCATGAAAACCCTGAGCCTCCTCAGCGTGGCCCTGTTCGCGACCGCCTCCCTGGCCTTCGCGCCCACCGCGACCGCTGACTTCAACGAGCCGACCTTCTGCAAGAACGTGACCCACACCCAAAACGAGACGGACGACGACTACACCTGCTCGACCGGCGTCTGGGTCAAGTGCGGCGTCCGCAGCAGCCCCCCCAAGCCGGGCGAGGGCACCTGCCAATACTGCACCTCCTACCACTACCACAAGAACGAGACCGAGGAGAAGGAAGAGTACAGCGGCTGCCTGGTCCTGAGCATCTAGCCGAGGCTGAACACCGCGCGCCAGTCCGCCGCCGTCAGCAGCAGCCAGAGCGCCGGCAGGGCCACCGCGAGGCCGGCCAGGTCGTCGCGGCCGAGCCGCTGCACCAGCGCCAGGCCGCCGTCGGGGAGCGGGATCGTGCCAAGGGGGACCGCCATGCAGGAAACGGCTTCTTCCGCCATGATAACCTCAGCGGTGGGACCTTGCAATCGTTCCCCGACGAACCACGGATTCCACGGATTGGACGGATGGACGAAATCCGTGTCATCCGTGAAATCCGTGGTTCAGGCGGTGAGGGTCACCACGAAGAAGTCTTAGGTGCGGCGGGCCTGAGCGCCTGCCACACGGGGAGGCCGTCGGTGATGACGCACTGCACGCCGAGGGCGTCCAGCTCCCGGGCGCGCGCCGGGTCGTTCACGGTCCACGACCCGACCTTGAGCTTGGCCTCCCCCGCGGCGGCCATCGTCTCCTCGTCCACGAAGTCGTGGTCGACGTTGACCCACTGGCACCTCGCGTCACGGGCGACCTCCCAGTCGTCGTCCTCCACCGGGCCGAGCGGGATGAGCGCCAGCGTCGCCTTGGCGTCCAGGTCGCGCGCCTCCAGGACGATGCCAGGGTGCATCGACGAAACCTGGAAATGGCCGGCAACGCGCTCCTTGGCGAGCTTGAGGGTGCCCTCCAGCGCCTCGGGGGCCTTGACCTCCAGGTTGTAGAGGCCGTCCCACGCCTTCAGCAGGTCGAACAGGGAGGCAAGGGTGGGCACCGGGCCGGCGCCGGTGTCGAACGCCTGCACCTCCTTGAGGTTGAGGTCCGCCACCTCCCCTTCGCCGTCGGTGGTGCGGGAGAGCGCGCCGTCGTGCACGATGACGACATGGCCGTCGCGCGTCAGGTGCAGGTCCATCTCCAGCGCGGGGAAGCCGGCGGCGACCGCGGCGCCGAACGCGCGCAGGGTGTTCTCCGGGTGCTCCGAGGAGAGGCCCCGGTGCGCGGCGGCGAAGGCAGGCACGCCGCGGGCAACGGGGCGTCCGACTTGACCCTTGCCAAAGCAGCACCGCCGCCCCCGAACCACGGATTGCACGGATGCCACCCTCTCCGTGCAATCCGTGTTTGGCCGAGGAAGCGAATCAGAACCCGAACAATCCTTTCTGTCCAACACCCGGCTTGGGCTTGGCAGGCCTCTCCGGCTCGGGCCCGTCGTCGAAGGTCTCGACGGACGCCTTCGCCTTCCTCTTCGGCCTGTCCAGCGGCTCGGTCCCGGCGGGCGGGAGGGCGGCGGCCTCGACGGCGGCGCGGATCTCCTTCACGGCCTTCCCGGTCGCCTCGGGCCCCAGCAGGAGGACCACCTCCTCGTCGGTGAGGTCCATCGCCCGCGTCTGCTCGACGGCGAACTCGCGGTCCATCTGGAACAGCGCCGCGAACGTCTCGACCTGCTCGGTGCGGGTCTTGCGCTTGCTGGCGTGGGTGGCGCGGCCCAGCGTCCCCGCGAGGTGGTCCTTGGTCTGCCGCAGCCCCTTGGTGCGCCCCATCCTGCTCAGCCACTGCGGGAAGCCGAAGGGGACGAAGTCGCGGTACTCGCGGCTGCGGCTCGCCATCACGCCCAGCGTCCCCAGCTCGGAGGCGTAGGCCCACAGCGCGTAGTTCTGCGTCGAGCGGGTGCGGCCGAGGAAGAGGTCGGCGCGGCTCAGCATCTCGTAGCCCGCCACCAGGTCCCTGGGGTCCTTGAACTCCTTCGCCATGTTCTCGTCGACCCACAGCACGAGGTCGTCGGGGGTCGCGTCCACGTCCCACACCTCCTTGCGGACGTCGTCGAGCCTGCGGCCCTTGAGGATGTGGCGCATCAGGTCGAACAGGCTGCCGGTGGTGTCGCGCGTCCCCAGGCTCTTGGTGTGCTCCAGCGTGACGTGGGTGCGGCCAAGGGCCAGCGACTCCAGGTCGCGCACCGCCGAGCGCAGGTCGCCCTCGCTGCGGATGGCGATGGCCTCTAGCACGTCCTTGTCGACCTGGAGGCCCTCCGCCTGCGCGATGCGGGCCAGGGCGTTGGGGATGGAGCGGACGTTGATGCGGGTGAACTTCAGCACCTCCGTCAGCGACTTGAGCGCCGAGCCGGAGCCCTTCTCCAGCGCGTAGAGGTCGTTCACGATGAGGAGGATGGGCTGCCGGGTCTGCCGGATGGTCTCGATGATGGCCGCCTTGCCGCCGCGGTCCGAGAACGAGGCGCCGTCCTCGCCGGAGTCGCCCCCCGCCCGTTCGTAGAGGTTGTCCGCCTCGTCCAGGATGATGAGCTTGCGGCCGCCCTCGCCTGCGGCCTGGAACGACCCGTCCGCACCGAAGGTCTGGTGCACGGCGCCGGCGAGGGCGACCTTCTGGATGGTGGCGGCGTTGCGCGCGTCGGAGGCGTTGAGCTCGATGGCCTGCCACCCCATGTCCCGGGCGAGGGCGAGGGCCGTCGAGGTCTTCCCGGTGCCGGGCGGCCCGGCGAGGGTGACGGCGCGATGCCGCGGCACGCCCTGCGCCCACGACTCCGCCCACGCCCGCAGCTTGCCGAGGCTGGGGGTGTTGCCCACCACGTCCTTGAGGGAGGCGGGGCGGTGGCGCTCGGTCCAGTCCACGCGGCGGCCAAGGACCCCTTTCATAAGAGGGAGCCGGAAGCAAGAAATAGAAGTATACACATCATGTATCTACATGCACACCACCGTCAAGCGCTGGGGGAACGCCTACGCCCTCCGGCTGACCAAGGCCGACCTCGCCCGCTTCGGGCTGCGCCTGGGCAGCCTCGTCGAGGTGGCCCTCCAGCCGGTGCGCGCCCCCGCCGACCTGGCGGCGCTGCCCACCTTCCGCGACGACCTTCCCCTGGATGCCGCCCGCCACGAGGCCTACACGCAGAGGCGCAGGTGGGAGGCGTGAAGGTCGCGGACACGTCGGCCCTCTACGCCCTGTTCCGCGAGAACGACGCCCACCACGCCAAGGCCAAGGCGCAACTGGCGAGCGGGGAGGCCATTGTCATCCCGGCGGAGATCCTCACCGAGACGCTCTGCCTCATCCAGATGCGGGTCGGCTTCGCCCCCGCCCGGGCCGCGGCGGCGTTCCTGGCCTCAACCCCCTGCGTCGAGGTGCAGCCGACGCACGACGAGCCCTGGGACGACATCCTTGGAGAGGCCGGGCGCTGCTTCGCGGACGCCGGCGGGCGCCTCAGCCGCGCCGACGCCGTGGTGGTGGCCTGGAGCCGCAAGCGTGGCCTCGCCGCGTGGAGCTACGACAAGGAGCTGCTGGCCGCTACTTCCTGACTTCCTTCGCGCACTGCTCGGCCGCCACGATGAGCGGGTCCCACACGGGGCCGAACGGCGGCGCGTAGGCGGTCTCCACCTCGGCGAGCTTGCCCACCTTCATGCCGGCCTGGATGGCGACGGCGGCGGCGTTGATGCGCAGGCCCGCCTCCTCGGGGCCGACGACCTGGGCACCCAGCAGCTTGCCGCTGCCGTGCTCGGCCACGACCTTGACCGCCATGTCGGCGGCGTCCGGCAGGTAGGCGGCCCGGCTCTTGGACTCGATGAGGGCGGTCACGCAGTCGATGCCCTCCGCCTTGCACGCCTGCTCGGTGAGGCCGGTCTGCGCGAAGGCGAGGCCGAAGACGCGGGCGATGGCGGTGCCGATGAGGCCGGGGAAGTAGAGGCTCGGGCCCGGGATGCTCTCGGTGCTGGCGGCGATGCTGTCGCCCGCGACGCGGCCCATGCGGTTGCTCGGCAGCGCCAGCGGCACCGAGGTGGGGCGGCCCGTGAGGATGTGGCGCGCGGCCACGCAGTCGCCGGCGGCCCACACGTCGTGGAAGTTGGTGCGCATCTGGTCGTCCACCAGGATGTGCCCCTCCTTCGTGGCCAGGACGCCCGCCTTGACGGCGAACTCGGTGGCGGGCTGCACCCCCACGGCCACGATGGCGACGTCCGCGTCGAGCGGATGCCGCGCCTCGACGCGCGCGAGCTGGCCGGCCTTCTTGCCCTCCGTGAAGCGCTTGACCTCGGCGTCGAGGTGGACGTGGATGCCCGCCTCCGCCACCCAGTCGTTGAGGCCGTCGGTGATGTCGGCGTCCATGCTCGGCAGCAGGCGCGGGCCGCGCTGCAGCAGGTGGACCTCGCTGGCGCGGGCCTGGAACGCAGCCGCCATCTCGAGCCCGACGTAGCCGCCGCCCACGACGGCCACCGCCTCCGGGTCGCCCTGCTGCATCCGCTCCATCAGCCGCAGCCCGTCGCCGAGGTGGCGGATGGCGAACACGCCGTCGAGGTCGCCGCCGGGGAACGGGTTGCGCGGCGCGGCGCCCGTGGCGAGGAGGAGCTTGTCGTAGTGGACGGAGTCACGGCGGCCGCCCTGCTCGAACACGACCTCCTTCGTGTAGGGATTGAACGCCACGGCCCTGCTGTCGGTGCGGACCTGGATGCCGCGCTCGGCGGCGTCCTGCGGGCTCAGCACCAGCAGTTGCCCCGCGTCCTCCACCAGCCCCTCCACCAGGTAGGGGATGCCGCAGCTCGAGTAGCTGATGTCGTGCCCTGCCTCCAGCACCTCGACCTCCAGGCTGGGGCTGCGGCGTTTCGCCCTGCTGGCGGCGCTGAGGCCAGCGGCGTTGCCCCCGACCACGACCAAGCGCGTCATCT
>JBHELM010000085.1:0-7551 GCA_046352715.1 Thermoplasmatota archaeon
ACGAGGAGTACGCGTGGAGCAAGCCCGACTTCTTCGCGTCCCCCGTCACCCAGGTCCAGCCGACCAAGGACGTCGTCAAGCTCGTCGAGATGATGCGCGACACGTCGGCCCAGGGCCGCCAGATCGGCATGGTGTGCGACATCCTGCGCCGTGCCCTGCAGGACCCCGACCGCCCGACCGTCGTGCTGGCCACCGCGGGCACCCTCATCTCGACGGGGATGCGCGACCTGTTCGTCAAGATGGTCGAGGCAGGTTTCATTGACGCCTGGGTCAGCACCGGCGGCTGCATCGACGACGACCTCTACATCAGCCTCGGCGGCCCGGTCGGCATCGGGCGCCCCACGGTCGACAACCTGCTCCTGCGCGAGCACATGATCGACCGCCTCTACGACTCCTACATCGACGAGGACTTCCTGCGCGCCTGCGACGGCTACATCAGCTACATGGCCGACGACAAGCGCCTGGCCGGGCCCCGCACCAGCCGCCAGTTCATGCACCTGCTCGGCCAGAACATCCGCGAGCGCAAGACCTACAACGGCCTCACGCCGGTGAACGAGGGGGTCATCGCTGCCGTCAACCGCTGCGAGGTCCCGATGTTCATCCCCGCGCTGACCGACTGCTCCATGGGCATCGGCCTGTGCATCAACCACTGGCGCCACACCCGCGCCGGCACCAAGAAGACCTTCTTCCACGACCCCGTCGCGGACAACTGGGAAATCACCCAGCTCAAGGGCAACTCGAAGAAATCGTGCGTCATCTACCTGGGCGGCGGCGTGCCGAAGAACTTCGTCAACGACTGCGAGGTCGTGTGCGAGACGACGGAGTACACCGACCGCGAGGGGCACGAGTACGCCGTCAACATCACGATGGACCGCCCCGAGTTCAACGGCCTCTCCGGCTCGACGCTGGAGGAGGCGCAGGCGTGGGGCAAGGTCCACCGCAACGCGACGAAGGCGACCTGCTACGCCGACGTCCTGCTGGCGTGGCCCATCGTCGCCAACTACCTGCTGGCCACCTGCAAGCCCCGCAAGCTCCTGCGGCCGAAGTGGAACGGCAACGAGCTGGTGGAGCTGGGCGGCAGGAAGGTCTCCCGCCGCGAGGGCGCGTTCGCCGAGGCACCGGAGCCGGTCGAGCCCAAGATGGGCAAGAAGGGGAAGGCGGCCGCCGGCAACGGCAAGGCCAACGGCGCCAAGGCCGCCAAGAAGGCGGTCGTCAAGGCGCGCTGACGCCCGCCCGACCGCGGTTCGGGGGCCGACGACCGCTCCGGCGCGAACCGTTAAGGGTCGAACTCCGGTCCCTGCGCGTGTCCCGCCTCCTGGCCGCCGCCGGGCTCGCCACCCTCGCCCTCCTGCTGCTGCCCATCCCGGCGCAGGCCAAGGGGCCCGTCCCGGTCACGGTGACGGTGGCCGTGGTGAGCTTCGGCAACTACGACGCCAAGCAGGGCACCTATGTCCTCGACTTCTACCTCGTCCTGGAGTGGGACGCCCGCGCCGCGCCAGCCAACTTCACCGCCGCGGCGTTCGAGTTCGCCAACGGGCGGGCCACCAGCCGCGAGCTCCAGTCCGACCTCCTCGACGAGACCACGGGCGTGCGCAGCCTCTGGTACCGCGTGCAGGCCAGCCTCTACAGCGAGCCGCAGTACCAGTCCTACCCCTTCGACCAGCAGACGGTGGAGGTCCGCGTCGAGGACACCGTCCACCCCGAGACGGAACTGGTCTACGTGGCCAGCCCCAAGAGCGGCCTGGAGTCCAGCTTCAAGCCGGCGGGGTGGCAGGTGTGCGGCTTCCACGCCGACGTCACGCGCAACGAGTACAGCTTCGACGCGCCCTACAGCCAGGCGCGCTTCGTCGTCACGCTCCAGCGCAGCGTCCTGTCGAGCGTCCTCAAGGTCATCGTCCCGCCGCTCGCGTTCGTCATCATCTCCGGCGTCTCCTTCTTCCTCGTCGGCGCGGACAAGGTGGCGACGCGCTTCGCCCTCACCGCGAACATGGCCATCAGCGGCGTCCTCTTCCACGCCGGCCAGTCGGCGGGCCTGCCCAGCCTGTCGCGTCTGATTTTCCTGGACCGCTACATGCTGGCCATCAACGTCTTCCTGTTCGGCAGCGTGGCGGTGACGGCCCTGGTGGCGCTCGCGGACTTCAAGTGGAAGGACCCGGCCCGCGCCCGCCGCATCAACGTGCGCGGCGCCGTCGCGGTGCCGGTTGCCGCGGTGGCCGCCTTCCTGCTGCTGCAACTGGTGTGAGGAGCGCCTCAACCTCTTGCCCCGTCGCGCCGCGCGCAGACGGAGGGCCGGGCGGGACGCGTAACCGGCCGCAACCGTCAAGCCACTCGCCAGCCGTGCAGGGGCGTGGCCATCACGTTCAAGGCAAAGCTCTGGGCCCCGATGGAGGGCAAGGGCTGGACCTTCTGCAACCTGCCCGCCGCGGCCAGCGCCAAGCTGGGCAAGAAAGGCCGCGTCCCCGTGCTGCTCACGGTGGCAGGCCAGCAGTTCCGCACTAGTTGCTTCCCTGACGGCAAGGGCGGCCACACGCTCCAGCTCAACGCCGTCATGCGCGAGGCGGCCGGCGCCGGGCCCGGCGACACGGTGGCCTTCGCGTTGGAGCTGGCGAGCGACGATGTGGAGGTCGAGGTGCCGGCCGCGCTCGCCAAGGCGCTGAAGGCGGACAAGGGCGCCCGGGCGCAGTGGGACGGCATCACCCCCAAGGCGCGGGTCGAGTGGGTCGCCTGGGTCACCTCGGCCAAGCGGGAGGAGACGCGGGACGCCCGCACCGCGAAGACCGTCGAGCGCCTGCGCGGCGGCGCCAAACGGCCCTCGGAGTGAGGTCTGGGCGATTCGCCACCCTTTTGCACTCGGGGCGTAGGTCCCCCGCGTTGAGCGACCGCCCGGCCCCGCAGCTGACCGACCTGCCGATGGTCAAGCAGGGCCGCGCCGACCGCCTCGTGGCCGCCGGCGTCGACACCGTGGAGAAGCTGTGGAAGGCGGACCTCGCCCGGCTGCGCGCGCACCCCGCCTTCGCCACCGACGACGGCCTGCTCGGCCAGTTGCCGCTCCTGCAGGGCTACGCCAAGGCGCACGCCACCGGGGCGCCCGTCGTCTACGCCGCTGACGAGCGGCTGTTCGGCCTCAAGGAGCCCATCCTGCACCTCGACCTGGAGTTCGACGGCCCCGCCGCCGAGATCTTCCTCTACGGCTTCCTCGACCACAAGACCAAGCGCATCGAGCAGTGGTACGACCACACCCGCACCGGGCAGGAGGGGCTGCTGCGCCGGTTCATGGCGCTCGTCAAGGACCAGGACCCGACCGTCGTGACCTGGGGCGGCAACGCCAGCGACGTCGTGCAGCTCCGGCGCACCTGCGAGAAGTACAAGCTTGACACCAAGTGGCTGCGCGCGGTCAAGTGGCTCGACCTCCAGACCGAGGTCGTCTTCACGGGCAACCCTGAGACGCAGCGCATCTACCTCCCGGTGAAGAACTTCAGCAGCGACACGGTGGCGAAGTTCTTCGGCTACGAGAAGCCTCGCCTGCGCGTCAAGGACGGCTACCAGGCGCTCAAGCTCTACCAAGCCTACAAGCGCGCGCCCCGCGACGGCATCAAGCGCGACCTCTGCGAGTACAACGCCGAGGACATCAAGCACACGCAGTTGATTCTCGACGGCGTGCGCGAACTGATGACGGTGCACCGCTGATGAAAGGATTCGCGCCTCTTTTGTAGGCGCATTCCGGTGCAGGCATGATGGGTGGCCTCCAAGACAGCCTCAACTTCTACGAAATCATGGCCATCCTGCTGCCCGGCTTTCTCCTCGTGACCGGCGTTGCATGGTCAGAGGGATGGTTCGCGGACAAGGAGACCATCGTCAACCTCTCCGTAGGCGGCATGGCGGTCGGCCTGGCGGCGTCCTACGTCGCCGGGTTCCTCATCCAGTCCCCGGCCTACTGGCTGGAGAACCTCTACTGGAGGCTCTGGGGTGGACAGCCGACTCTCTGGGTCTTGCGGCGCGAGGGGCTCCTTCTCGACAAGGAGACGGAAGCCCAACTGGTCGCCGAGGCCAACGTCGATGCCGTGCAGGACGAGGAAAGCCGGAAGGCGAAGTGGAAGGAGACGACGAAGCGCTGGGCGGTCGACGTCCGGAAGACCCCGAACCGCCTGGAGCGGTTCTTGGGCAACTATGGTCTCGCGCGCGGCGTGGCAGGCAGCGCCATCGCGCTAGGGCTGTTCTTGGCTTTCAGGCACCCAGCACCGTTGTGGCATCTGTTTGTGCTGGCTCTCGTCGGGCTCGCGGCGGGGCGACGGATGCATGTTGCCAGCAAGGACTACGCGGGCGAGTTGTTCCTCTGCCACCTTCAGCAGAAGACGTAGGGATTACTTCCTCGCCACGCACTTCCCCTCCACGAGGTCCCATACCCGGTCCCCGAGCCGCATCGCCTCGTCGCGGTCGTGCGTGACCCAGAGCGCGGCCACCCCTTGCTTTGCCAGCAGGTCGCGGACCTTCGGGCCCAACTCGTCGCGCAGCGCACGGTCGAGGTTGCCGAACGGCTCGTCCAGGAGCACGATGCGGGGCCGTGCCGCCAGGGTGCGGGCAAGGGCAACCCGCTGCTTCTGACCGCCAGAGAGTTCCGTCACCGCCGCGTCCGCCTTCTCCTCCAAGCCAACCAGCCGCAGCCACTCCAGCGCCTCGACGCGGTGAGACCGGCGCGGCACGCCGACGGCGGCGAGGCCGAAGGCGACGTTGCGCCACACCGGCAGGTGCGGGAACAGGGCGCCGTCCTGGAACAGCATGCCGACGCGGCGCTTGTGTGTCGGCACGGCGGCGAGGTCGTGGCCGTTGTCGAGGATGGCGCCCGCGTCCGGCGACTCCAGGCCGGCGACGCAGCGGAGGAGCGTGGTCTTGCCCGAGCCGCTGGGGCCGAGCAGGAACCCGGACGTGCCGGCAGGGACTTCGAGGCTTGCGCCCTGGAGTGTGGGCGGCCAGCCGGGGTAGGTGAAGCGCAGGTCGCGCACGGTGAGGGTCATGCGGGCCTCCGGCGCGGGCGCCACGACGCCACGGCGTAGGCGGCAGCAGTGAGGACGAGCAGGACGGCGGCGAGCGCGACCGACTCGGCGCGGTGCAGCGGGTCGAAGCTCGCGGGGCCGCCGTGGCGCGCAATCCACACGGTGAGGCCCATGGTGTCCGGGGTCATGAGCAGCAGGCTTGCGCCGAAGTCGCCGAGGCTCAACGCGGCGGCGGTGCCGAGGGCGACGGCGAGCGCCGGGCGGACGAGAGGAAGCTGGACACGCAGCAGCGTCCGCCGCGGCGAGGCGCCGAGGAGGGTTGCCGACTCCACGAGGCGTGGGTCGAGGCCGTCGAGCGCGGGCAGCAGTGTGCGGGCCACGAACGGCAGCGCGACGAGGACGTGCGACAGCAGGACGACGAGGGAGGTGCCGCGCAGGTCGAGGGGGCCGGGGCCGTAGGCGATGGCGAGGCCGAAGCCAAGGACCAGGCTGCTGGTGCCGAGGGGCAGGCTCACGAGCGCCTCCGTCCACGCGCGGGAGCGGGCGCCGCGCCACAGGCAGAGGCACAGCGCGAGCGCGACAAGGCACGCCGCGGCCGCGTAGCCCAAACTGTTGAGGAGCGCGCGGCCGAGGCCGAAGCCTGCAACGTGGGCCGGGTGGGCGGGGTCCAGCAGCGCGCGCCACGGCTCCAGGCTCCATTGGCCGCCGCTGCGGAACGCCGAGACGAGGACGGCAGCGAGCGGGGCGAGGGCGAGGCTGGCCAGCAGCGGCGCTCCCCATTTCCACGGGCCCGCGCTGCGCGGTGCCGGGGGAGTTCCCTGCCAGGAGCGGCGCTCGAGGCGGAGGAACAGGGCCAGGAGGAGGCCGTTGACGGCGAGCTGGAGGATGGCGAGCGCGGCGGCGCGGTCGGGGCGCGGGAAGGCGCCGCCCAAGGTTTCGTAGAGCAAGGTGTCGAGCGTCGCAACACGGCCTTGGCCGAGGTAGAGGACGACGCCGAAGCTGGCGAAGCTGAACAGGAACGCGAGCAGCGCGGCGGCCGCGACGGCGGGGAGCAGGAGCGGCGCCGAGACGCGCCAGAACGCTGCGGCCGGGCTGGCGCCGAGGGTGCGCGCGGCCTCCTCAAGCTGGGCGGGCCTGCGCTCGAGCGCGGCATGGACGAGACGCGCGGCGAGGCCGTAGTTGTAGTAGGCGTTCGCCAGGGCCACGGCGCCGAGCGGCCCGATGGTGGCGAGGATGTCGAGCCCGAACCATTCGTTCAATGGGCCATGCGACCCGAGCGTCGCCTGGAGGCCGAAGACGACCACGAAGACCGGCAGCACGAACGGGGCGGCGTGCAGGTGCAGCCAGCGCACCGGGAGCGCGCGGCGGTGGTGCAGCCACGCGAGCGGCAGCGCGGCGGCGAGGGCGATGCCCGTGCTGAGGAGCGCCTGCTGGGTCGCGACGGCGAGGCGGCTGCGCACGTAGGGCGAGGTGAGGGCCCAACCCCACGCGTCCTGGCTCTGGGTGGCCAGCACGCGGGCGAGCGGCCACGCGAACGCGGCGGCGAGGACCAGCAATGGGGCCGCGAGGAGGGCGCGGCGCATCAGGTGTGGTGTGTCTCGTAGAGGTCGGTCCACTCCCGCACCCAGCGCTCCACGTTGGCGCCGATCTCCGCGTAGCCAAGGCCGGCGTCCTGGAAGGTGCCGGGCGCAGGGTCCGCGTGGCCGTAGACGCTGGCGACGTCGATGCCGGGGACGACCGGGTAGACCGCGTTCTGCGGCGCCTGCAGCTCCTGGTAGGCGTCGGTGAGGGTGAACTCGATCCACGCCTGAGCCGCCGCGGGGTGCTTGGCGCCGCGGGCGATGCCCATGGTCTCGACCTGGTGGAAAGTGCTCTTGGGTGCCGTCAGGACGGTGGCCACGGGGCTGGTGCCAGAGTAGGCCTCGTAGGCTGGGCTCGTGGTGTAGGAGTTGACGATGGGCTTGTCGGCCGCGCCGTCCGCCGCGCCGTAGCCGGCGGAGAAGTGCTGCACGTAGGCTTCCGTCCAGCCGGGCGTCACGAGGACGCCGTGCGTGAACAGGTCCTCCCAGAAGGCGAGGTAGTCGTAGCTGCTGCGGCCCTTGTCGCCGAAGGTGGCGACGGTGGCGATGAGGAAGCCGAGGCCGGGGCTGGAGGTGCGCGGGTCCTCGGTGACCAGCTTGCCGGCGTGGGGCACGAGGTCGCGCAGGGCGCGCAGGGTGACGTTGCTGCGCGGGTCGACGTTGATGGCGGTGTAGCCGTGGTCGGCCGGGGTCGCGTACCAGGGACCGTCACCCTCGAAGAAGACGAGGCTGGGGCTGATGCGGCCAGCGTGCAGCGGCTTGTAGGGCGTGAACACGTCGGAGCGCGCGGCCTGCCACAGCAGGACGTTGTCGATGCCGTAGACGACGTCGAAGCTGGGGTCGCCGGCCTCGCGGGTGGCGCGCTGCAGGGCGTCGCCGGCGTCGAGGGCGGCCACGTTCACGACCTTGGCGTGCGTGAGGTTCTCGAACAGCGGCTTGGCGGCCGTGTAGAGGTAGTCGAAGGCGCCCTGGTCGAGGAT
>JBHELM010000086.1:0-17532 GCA_046352715.1 Thermoplasmatota archaeon
ACCCTGGCCGAGGGCTTCCGCGTCCACTACAACCTGGTGCGGACCCACTCGGCGCTCGGCATGACGCCCGGAGAGGCGGCTGGATTGCCCCGTGTGCCGGGGTTCCGCTGGAGCAAGATTCTACAGGAGGCGTGCCGTGACCGCGATTCCGCGTGAGGCGGGGGAGCCTTCAAAGCTGGCCGAGGCAATGCCAGATTCCCATGGCGACTGGAATCCCGGGGCTGTTGAGCCGCATCATCGACCTTATCCGCCATTTCGCGCCCGCCCGCGCCTCACCGTGAAGGTGGCGGGCACCCACGAGGAGGAGAAGCACGGGCGCGATTCGACGCGCTTGGAGCAGAGCCCAAGGTTCCTCATCGTCAATCGCAACAAATACGACTGGGAGGGCGTCCGCATGACCATCAGGGCGGCCCCCCTCGAAGGCGATGCGTTCGAGGTTCCCTGGCACGAAGAAACTGTGCGCGATGGCTATGGTCTGGTCGACCATATCGTGCGTGTCGGCGTCGGCGCCTCTCTCATGGGCGGCGTGCTGGCGAGTGCGGGAGGGGCCAAGCCGGAGATTGGCGGCACCTTGACAATCCACGCGAAGGAGTCCATCGCCTTCCACATCGCAGACGGCATACTTGCCCCCCGTATTCCGAAGGGCTCGGACTACTACCTTGAGGTCACGCTGATGGACGGCGGCAAGCGGCCAGTCGGAGGCGAGCTTGACCGCACCTTCACCTTTCGCATCGACGCCAAAGAGCAACGGCCCCACAGGGCATGAGAGGAGGCCACCCGACTTGATACACGCACCAAAACCGACCCCTGACCACCCGATTACGGGACAGAACCGGCCAGCGGCAGGGGTTTTATAGCGGCCTTTTGTCTAGCGGCTTGACCTCCATCCCTGGCGCCAGCCCGTCCGCGGGCCCGACGCCTACCAAGGGACGCCGACCCATCCCGGGCGGCGGATACGGGTCGGAGCAAACACCAATGGCACAAACCATCGAGACCGTCGTCGACGGCGGCAAGGCAGCGGCGGGCCCCCTCGGCCCCGTCCTGGGTCCCACGGGCGTCAACATGGGCCAGGTCATCGTCAAGATCAACGAGGCGACCAAGCCCTTCGCGGGCATGAAGGTCCCCATCAAGATCGTCATCGGCGACCGGAAGGACTTCACCATCGAGGTCGGCACCCCTCCGGTCAGCCAGCTCGTCCTGAGCAAGACCAAGATCGAGAAAGGCTCGGGCACGCCGAACAAGAGCCAGGTCGGCAACCTCACCATCAAGCAGGCCATCGAGATCACCAAGATGAAGGGCAGCACCATGCTCGGCGGCTCGCTGAAGTCGCGCGTCAAGGAGGTCGTCGGCACCTGCGTCTCGATGGGCGTCACCGTCGAGGGCCGCCTGGCCAAGGAGATGAGCAAGGCCATCGAGGCCGGCGAGTACGACGCCCAGCTCAAGGAGTAGGCGTACGCAAGCTCCCCCCTCCTCCGCTCCCTCCCCTTCCCCTCCCGTTTCTCCCGACCCGACCGTCAAGGCGGAGCGCCTCATCCTGTGGCTGTTCATCGCGCTGGCCGTGGCCACCGCCGTCGCGCTCCTCTGGTTCATCCAGGTCACCGAGCGGCGACTGGCGCCCGAGGACTTCGCGCGCATCCGGCTCCGGCTCTACGGTGCGCTCGCCGGGGACTTGCTGGCCCCTGTGGTGGCGTGGTTCGCCATCAAGGCGCTCAACCGGCGCCGGACGGCCTAGCGGGCGCGGCGGACGACGAGAGCGGCCACGAGCAAGCCCAGGGCGGCCACGCCGGCGTGCGGCGCGGGCACCGCCGCAGACCGGCCCTCCGGCGGAGGGGCAAGGCAGGCCTGGAAGTCGTGCGAGGAGCGCGCAAACGCCAGCAGGGCTTGCACGCGGTAGGGGACGCTGCCGCTGAGCGGCGCCACTTGGAGGTCGCCGGCTGCGGGGCCGACCTGGAGGACCGGCGGCAGCGCGAAGCCACGCTCGAGTTGCCCCGCCACCGCGTGATGGCCGGGTGGCGTCGCCAATCTCTCTGTCCAGGATGCCGATGGGGCACCGTTCGCGCCCACCGCCAACTCCAGGTGCGCGACCACGGGGAGGGCGTCTTGCCACTCCAGGCTGAGGCTGCTGCGCACCAGGCGGGCGCTGGCTGTGGCGGCATCCCGTCCGATGGGAATGTCGTGTGCTTCCCAGCGTTGGTCTTGGCCGGCGTCGACGGCTGCGACGCTCCAGTTGCCCGCCCATGCGCCGCCGATTGCGACGCGGAACAGGTCCAACTCCACGGAGGCGTCGCCGCTGCCAAAGGTGCCGATGAGGGTCACTTCCTCGGTGTAAAGGGCCGCGGTGTAGACGAGGCCGACGGGCTGGTGGGGGGGCAGGTGCAGCGTGGCCTTGCCGGCGGCGTCGGTGCGCAGCCCGACCACCGTGAGGTTGGCGGGGAGGTAGATGCGCCCGGGGTCCAGCAGGAAGCCCGGCGCCGCACTGCGATAGGCCGCGCCGGGCCCCAGTCGGCGTTCGCTGCCGCTGGAGCGCTCGTCGCCCGGCTTCCAGAAGGCGCGGACGGTGGCATTGGCGACCGGCTGGCCGTCCACCGCGTCCACGGCGTGGAGCGCGAGCGTGACGGGGCCAGCGCCGCCCTCGGAGGACGCAAGGGCGGGGACGTCGGCAGCGGTTGGCAGGGCGATGCGGTCGCAACTGGTACCGCTGCATCCGGCCAGGAGAGCCGCCACCGGCAGCAGGACGATGGCGCAGGTGCGGGTCCGCCGTGCTGGGTCCCAGGGCATTGCAGCGACCGGGAATGCGGGTGTTTCAACGTTCCCTTCAGAAGGTCGGCGGAGCGGGACATGCCGGTGGCCCGAGGTTCGGCACCTGCCTTACACTACGCGAAGCAGTAGACGTCGTGCAGGAACTCGCCGACGGCACGCGTTGGAATCTTCGCCCCCGCCGAGTGGGGGTGGCCGCCGCCCACGATGCCGTGGTGCGCGGTGAAGTCGGTGACGAACTGGCCCAGGTTGAGGTGGTCGGTCTCGGCGGCGCGGCCGGTGCGCCGGAGACTCATGCTGCTCAGCTCGTTGCGGCGGTTGAGCAGGATGGACACCGAGGCGCCCATCTCCTTGGCCACCTCGGCAAGGGCGCGGCTTCCGAAGCCGAAGAGGCTGGGCTTGCGGCGGCCGAAGCGCAGCAGGGCGACGTTGTGCTTCAGCTCCACGCGCTCCCGCACCCGCTCCAGGGCGCGGTCCCAGCGCTGCTCGTTGACCATCTGGAGGTAGCGCGACTTGACCTCGGGGACCTCGCTGGGCCAGCGGCCGGCGGCGAGGCGGCGGGCGGCGGCGTAGCGGAACTGGTCGTCCTCGACGCGGTAGCGCCACGCGAAGTCGAGCATGCGCGCCTCCTCTTCCAGGCGGTCGGTGCCGACGGCGGCCTCCACCTCGTCCAGCAGCGGGCTGGGGCAGTACTCCACGAGGTCGGCGAGGGCGACGAGGTGGCGGTGCTCGCCGTTGAGGCCCAGGTAGTCGTAGGCGACCCCGGCGGCGGAGACCCCTTGCCGCACCACGCCCTCCAGGTCGCCGTCCAGCTCGCCGAGCTGGAGGCCGCTCTGCTCGTGGTGGTCGAGGTAGTGCACCTGCTGGCGGGTCTTGGCCTTGTCATTCAGCGTCTTGATGAGGCGCGGGGTGAGGCCGAGGTCGACGAGGTAGAAGTCGTGGCTGGCGATGTCCTTGCGCAGCACGTCCACGGCGAGGTCGCCGCTGGGGACGAAGCTCACCTTCGTGGCGGGGTCCTTGGCGAGGAACAGGGCGGCGCTGACGATGCCGTCCACGTTGCCGCGCGTCAGGAGGTGGGTCTTCCTCTCGTCCCGGGAGCTGAGTTCCATCGCCGGTGAATCCCGCCTCCAAATCCGCTTCGACGTATGAAGCCCTTGCGGTTTCTCCTCCTGGCGCCGGAAGCTCTAGTTCTTCTGGAGCCTCCGGAGCTTGCGGCGGCTGCGGCGCCCTTCGGTGCGGTCTCGTGGGCAGGCTCCGGGCGGGGCGGGGCGGCCGCACACGCTGCACCAGCGCTCTCCTGGGCGGGGCCGCTCGAACAGCCCCGGCATGGGGGGGCCGCGCAGGCGGGCCCAGACGGGAAGGAGGCTGAGCGCCACCGCGACGCTCGCGACGAGGAGGAGGCCGGCCAGCGGGTCCAGGAGGTCGGCGGCGGCGAGGCGGCCGACGAGGGCCAGCGCGAAGCCGGCGGCCAGCAGGCCCACCGCCACGACGACCCGCTTGCGCACGGCGGGCCGATGCGGGTCCGTTGGATGAAGGCGCCGTTGCCGCCTGGGGGGGAGCCACGGGGCAGGCCAACCAGTGTGCGGGTTCACTGTTCTGGCGGGGAGGCTTGAATGGCGAGGCGGGTTCCGCATTGCATGGACGCCAACGAGGTCTTGGGAGTGGTCGAATGGGCGCTGGGCGGGGTCGTCCTCACGGGCATCTCGGTGGTCGCGTGGCTGCACCGCCTCCACCGGGAGCTGGAGCGCCGCGTCGCCTACGTCGAGAAAGAGAGCGGGAAGCTGGACCCCTTCCGAAAGGCGCTGGAAGAAGCCTCTTTCAACCGGGCCCAAGATATGGCAGGCGCGGTGCATCGATGATTCTGGATCTCCAGGAGCAGGTGGAGCTCAGCCGGCTGCTGGTCCGAGCGCGGGAGGGCGACCCGCTGCGGCCCGCCGAGCAAGGCCGGATGCGCGCCCTTGTTGCCAAAGGCAACCCCGCAGCTGCAGGCCAGCCCCTGGACGACCTCGTCTCCGCTGGCCTGATTGTCCTCGGGGCCATCTGGTTCCTTGGATGGGGCGAGGCCTCCACCGCTTCAACCTAGCGGCCGGCAGCTCGCGCCAGCTTACCCAAGCAGGTCCCACGCCTCTTGCTCCACGACCTGGAGCGGACCGGGGACGACGATGCAGTGGAGCGGCGGCCCGAAGTCCTGCTGCGCAAGCTGGGCGACCGTCCCGCTGCGGTGGATGCCGTTGTCGGCCCCGGCGCGCGCCACCACGCCAACAGGGGTGTCGCCGGTGAACCAGGCGTTGCCGGTGCGCTGCGCGAGGTCCAGCAGGAGCCGCAGCCCCTCGGGGGCGCGCATGAAGTAGCCCTCGTCCGCCTTGATGTCGAGGAGGACAAGGGTGTGCAGGCCGCGGGCGTGGTTCTCGGCGATGGCGTCGAACGGGCTGGTGGGGGACCAGTTGGGCTCGGGGCGCACCAGGGTCGTCGTGCGGCCGAACTTGTAGTGCTGCAGCCCCAGCAGGCCGGGCGCGGCGGTGTAGATGCTGCTGCCGTGGACGATGCGGACCGCCACCCCGGCGGCGTGGGCACGCACCAGCAGGTCGGTGTGGGTGGTGGCGGTCAGGGGGTCGCCGGCCGTGAGGAGGCAGACATCCTTGCTGCGCGCCTCCGCGACGAGGTCCTTGCCCCCCGCCTCGACGCCGAGCCGGTCCAGGACCTGCACGGGGCGGCCGAGGAACTCCTCCAGCTCCTTGTGCGAGGTGCCGGTCAGGATGGCGGTGTAGAACTCGGCGTAGACGGCGCTGGCGGAGCGGATGCGCTCCAGGCCCTTCACGGAGACGTCGCGGACATCATGCAGCCCCAACCCCACCAGATGCAGCACCACGGGGCGGACAGTTGGGCGGGGGTATTTGAAGGGCAGAAACAGCTTCCAGGAAGGAAACCGGCGGGGGCTGTGAACGTCCTGCGGACGGACGGGACTCCTTTGGTGGGCAGGACCCCGCCGGCGGAGTGGGCGTTGCCGCCCCGGGCCCGTCCGGCACCCGGCACGGCCGCCGCACCCCGATAGCTTTTCCTGTTGTTTTTGTGAAATCGCAAAAGCTCTTGGGGCACAGTTGGGACGAGGCCACCCGCCTTTTCTCCCCCAGGGCCCTGCGACGCCCATGGTCCAGTCCCCCGGCGTCCGCGTCCCCCGCTCGGAGGCGGAGGCGACCCGGCGCCGGCTGCTGGAGCTGGACGCCCTGCGCATCGACCTCGCGGTGGCGCGCGCCGGCGACGACGTGGTGTTCCCGGTGCTGGAGTCCTGCGGCACCCGCCTCCCGACGGTGCCCTTCGAGTTCGAGGCGCGGCAGGTGCGCCCCTCCTCCTACCTGGACCTGCTGCCGCCCGAGGTGCGCGACGGGGCCCCCCGCGCGTTCGAGGCCATCGGCGACATCGTGGTCGTCAAGGTGCCGCCCTCGCAGTGGGCCCACCGCGCCACCCTCGGCCGCGCCCTGCTGGAGTTCCACGGCGCCCGCGCCGTCTTCCACGACCGCGGCGTCAAGGACGAGTTCCGGGTGCGCGACCTGGAGCGCATCGCCGGCGCGGGCGACCCCCTGACGCAGGTGAGCGAGAACGGCGTGCGGCTCTGGGTCGACCTCTCCAAGGCCTACTTCAGCCCCCGCCTGGCCGCCGAGCGCGCCCGGGTCGCGGCGATGGTGCGGCCGGAAGAGCACGTCGTTGACCTGTTCGGCGGCGTGGCCCCCTTCGGCGTGCAGGCCGCCCTCAAGGGGGCGCAGGTGGACTCGGTGGACCTCAACCCCGACGCGGTGGCGCTGGCGAGGCGCAACGTGGAGGCGTGCGGCGTGGCGGACCGCGTGGCGCTGCACGAGGGCGACGCGCGCGAGGTGGCCAAGGCGCTCGCCCCCGCCGACCGCATCTTCATGAACCTCCCGCACGGCGCGCACAAGTTCCTCGACGTGGCGTGCCGGCTCGTCAAGCCGGGCGGTACCCTGCACCACCACGAAATCCTCGCCGTCGACGCGGTGGACAAGCGGGAGCAGGCGCTCAAGCGGGAGATGGCGAAGCTGGGCCGACCCGTCCACGCGGTCTCCATCCGCACCGTGCGCAACTACTCGCCCACCGAGGCGCACTTCGCCATCGACCTGCGGGTGTGAGATGCCGCTGCGGCTCGTCACCCTCGACCTCGACGGCACCCTGCTGCCGCACGACACCGCGTTCGCCGTCGTCCTGCGCGAGAACGGCCAGGCCCGCCTCGCCGAGGAATCGGACGCGCGCTACTTCGCGGGCGAGGTGACGCTGGAGGAGTGCTTCTGGGAGCAGTGGGAGGAGGTCCGCAAGCTCTCCCCCGCCGACCTGCACCGCGCGCTGCGCAAGGCCGCCTGGCTCCCCGGCATCGCCGACGGCGTGCGGCGGCTCAAGGAGGCGGGCGTGCGGACCTGCCTGCTGACCGACCAGCCCAGCACCGTCACCGACTTCCTGGGCCGCTGGGGGCTCACCGACGCCATCTGCAGCCCCGTCACCATCAAGGACGGCCGCCAAGTGGCCATCGACGCGCGCCTCGACAAGCTGGCCAACCTGCGCGGCCGGCTGGCAGAGTGGGGTATCGCCGAGCGCGACGTGGGCCACATCGGCAACGGCGTCAACGACGTGCCCGTCTTCCAAGCCGTCGGAGCCTCGGTGGCCTGCTTCGCGCCGCCCGAGGTGGCGAAGCATGCGCGCAAGGTCGTCCCCGAGCCGCGCAGCCTGCTCGAACTGGTCGAGACGATTCTCTCTCCGACGGAACAGTGAGCCCACTGAACTTCAGTGGGCTCAGTGAGTTCATTGTTTGGCAGAGGGCTTGGCGGCGAGCCGTTCCACCCGCTTCGCCTCCTTCGCCTTGCCGTTCTCCTTCAGCCACGCCACCAGCTCCGGGACGTGCGCCTCGCCCACGATGTAGCCCCGGCACTTCTTGGAGCCGCACTTGCACACCGGCGGCGGGTCGACGAAACTGAAGTTGTAGTCGTAGGTGATTTCCTCACCCTTGCGGATGCCGCGCATGGCGACAATCCACACCTTGCGGCCGCGCTCGTTCTGCGACTCGCAGTTCGGGTCGCAACTGAAGTTCGCCAAGCGGGCGACGTTGGACGCAGGCGAGCCGTCGATGTCGAAGCGCCGGCTCAACTCGAACGTGTAGACCCGCCCCTTCGCCCACTGCGCATCGGTGCGGCGGGTGCCCTCCCGCTTCGGCACCTTCTCGCCGCGATACTCCATCACGTAGGTTCCCTTCGGCAGGTCGCGCGCCGCGAACAGGCCACGGCCATGCACGCCGCTGCGGCGCACCTCGACGTACTCCCAATCCTGCGGCGGCGGCAGAGGTTCGCGGGCCAACGGGCGGGGCGACCCGGCTTCGGCCAAAAGGGGTTCGGTCGCGCGGTGGGGGGTCACATCCCCCAAAACTTGTCTTCCTTGCGCCGCACCTTCAAGAACTCCAGCAGGACATCCTTCTCCTCCGGCGTCACCTGTTTCTGGCCCTCGGTCAGCAGCCACTTGGCGTCGGTCTCGGGGATGTCCATGTAGAGGATGTCCTCCTCGTGGAGCTGCCTCCCGATGGTGGGGCCGGGCACGGAGATGGCGACCTCGTCGCCGAGCTTGGCCTCCTCGACCGCCTTCTTGTCCTTCTGGATGGAGCGGATGCGGCCGATGGCCTTGCCGTCGGCGCGCAGCAGGACGCGGCCGTTGCGGATGGTGCCGGCGAGGACGCGGATGCCGAAGACGGCGGGGTCGCGCATGCGGAAGCTGTGGCCGGAGAGGAACTTGATTTTGGCGGGGTGGATGTGCTCGGTGCGGTTCTGCGCCTCGAGCTTGCGCTTGGCTTCGGCGAGCCAGGCGTCGTAGCGGTCGAGCAGGTTGTAGATGACCTGGTCCGTGAACACCGGCAGGTCGCGCGCAGTGGCCTCGCTCTCCACGTCGGGCAGCGCCCTGACGCTGAAGCCGAGGACGATGCGGTAGAGCGGGTCGGTCATGCTCGACGCCTCGACGACATCGCGGCGGCTGATGTCGCCTACCTCGGCGTTGCGGATGGGGATGCTGCGGTCCTTGAGGAGGTTGGCGAGCGCCTCGAGGCCGCCGATGGTGTCGGCCTTGACGAAGACGCCCGCGTCGGAGAGGTCGACCTGCGGCTTGCTGGCGGCCTCGACGGCCTCGTAGGCGGCGTCGTGGTTTTCGGCGCGCAGGACGCGCAGCGGCGCCCCCGCCACCACGCCCTCGGCGTCGGGGATGAGCAGCTTGATGCCGGCGGCGGCCACCACCTCGTCCTGCGGGGTGAACGCCTTGCGGGCGTCGCGCATCTCGTCGTTGGGCGCTGGCTTGAGGAGGCCCTTGACCTTGGACTGCAGCGGCGCGTTCTTGGTGCCGAGCAGGATGACGTCGGACTTGCGGATTTTGCCGGCGTAGAGGATGACGTCGAGGACGGTGCCGAGGCCCTTGTCCTGCTTGACCTCCAGGACCGTGCCCTCGCCGGGCAGCTCCTCGTCGGTCTCCAGGCGCTGCTCGAGGAACTTCTGCGCCAGGCCGACCAGCATCGCGAGAAGGTCCGGGATGCCCTCGCCGCTTTGGGCGCAGGTCGGGACGATGGCGATGTTCTTGGTGAAGTCGCTGATGCGGTCGTAGCGCTCCGACGGCAGGCCAATCTGGTAGAGGGCCGCGATGAGGCGGTAGAACTTGTCGTCGAAGCTGGCCTGCGCCTGCTCGCTCTGCTTGCGGACGTTGAGGATGAACGGCGCGTCCTTGGTGGTGGCCCAGCCCTGGCAGCGGTCCACCTTGTTGGCCGCGATGATGAACGGCGTCTTGGTGCTGCGGAGGATCTGGATGGCCTCCAGGGTCTGCGGCATGAGGCCCTCGCTGATGTCCACCACGAGGACGGCGATGTCGGCGAGCTGGCCGCCGCGCCGCCGCAGGCTGCTGAAGGCGTGGTGGCCCGGCGTGTCGATGAACAGCAGGCCAGGGACGCCGAACGACTTGCCCTTCAGCAGGACGCCGCAGCGGTCGTAGATGGTCGACATGGGCACCTCGCTGGCGCCGATGTGCTGCGTGATGGCGCCCGCCTCGCGGTCGAAGACCTTTGTGCCGCGGATCTTGTCGAGGACGCTGGTCTTGCCGTGGTCGACGTGGCCGAGGACCGACACGATGGGGGAGCGGGTGTAGGCGGTCGCGGAGCGGGCGGTGAGCGCGCCGATGGCCTTGTCCGCGTCCCCCTCGGTGGCCTGCTTCGCCTGCTCCTTCGCCTTGGCGACCGCCTCCTCACTGACCTCCATCGGCTTCGGCTTGGCCTCCTCCCTCTTGGGGACGGGCGGCGCAGGCTCCGGCTCCTTGGCCTTCTCCGCCGGCTTGGCCTCGTCCTCGAAGTGGTCCGCGAACTCCGCCTCAAGCTCCGCCGCAAGCTCGTCGGCGAGCTTCTCCTCGGCGGTGCGGTCGTCGCGGGGCATGCTGCGGCCACAGACGGGTTCTATATGCCGGTTTTGGGGCGGGCTAGGGGGAACCACGAATGTGGTTCCGTCACCCCGAGGCCGCCCGGGCAGGAAGGCTTTCTGCCGGAGGCCGGCTGCCTCCTGCGTGACCCTCCGCATCCCCGTCATCCTCGGCACCGTCCGCGAGGGCCGAAGGTCGGAGCACGTTGCGCGCTACGTCCACGGCCGCCTCGCCGCCCGCCCCGGCGTCGAGAGCGCATTCATCGACCCGCGTGACCACGACTACGGCAACCTGCGTGGCCGCGTCATCGACCTGCCCGACCTCGACCCCAGCGCGCCGCCGCCGGGCATCCCCATCTCCGACGACCTGCGCGCGTTCATCCACCAACTTCACGCCGCCGACGGCTTCGTCGTCGTGACGCCGGAGTACTACTACGGCTTCCCGGGCGCGCTGAAGAACCTCCTCGACATGACCTTCAAATCGTGGAACCGCAAGCCGTTCGGCCTCGTCGGCTGCGGCGGCGTCTCGGGCGGCCTGCGGGCACTTGACATGCTGCGCCAGACGGTCGCCGGCCTGGGCGCGGTCGCGGTGCCGCAGCACGTCCCGGTCCCCCACGTCGGCAAGGCGTTCGGCCCCGACGGCCCCCTGGCGGAGCCGGAGGAGTGGGCGAGGCGCATCGACACGTTCCTGGGGCACGTCGAGTGGTACGCCAAGGCGCTCCAGGCGGCGCGGCAGGCCCCCCCTTAGGCGGCACGAGCCGTGCGGTGCGCGGCCTTGTTGCGCAGCAGGACCGCCAGGATGACGCCGACCGCGGCCCAGATGACGGCGGGGCGGTGCAGCTCGACGCCCAGGAGGTAGAGGGCGAAGCCGAGGATCCACGCCTCGGTCATCCAGCCGTTGCGCCAGTCGGGCGCCACGGGAGCGCTCGGCACCCCGGCCCGCGGCGGCAGCGGCAGGAACGCGTGCACCTTGCGGGCGTAGGCGTCGTACTCGGCGCCGTGGCGGGCGCGCAGGGCCTTCGACTCCAGGTGGGCCAGCGTGCCGAGCAGAGTGCCCTGGAGAGCGAGGACGATGAGGAGCCCAGGCGGCGGCAGGAGGAGCCCATAGGCCGTGGAGAGGAACAGGTTGCCCAGGTAGAGCGGGTTGCGGACCCAGCGGAACGGGCCCGCCACGATGAGGCGGTCGGTGTGCAGGGAGCGGTCGGCCATGACGTGGCCGCGCAGGTAGCTCGTTCCCCAGGACCGCAGCGCCCAGCACACGAGGACGAGGGCAACGGGGAGGACGAGCTGCCACAGGGGCACGGCGACGGCGCTGGCCCCGGCGCTGATGCGGGCGGCGGGGTCGACGGCGAGGAAGCGGTCGAGCGCGGTCTTCGGCCACCACGGCTGCACGGCGAACGCGAGGGCCGCGGCGGCAACGTAGCCCAAGCCGATGGCGATGCCGCGGTGGCGGAACAGGAAGGGGGTCGGTTGGGCGGGCGTGCTTGGGGCCGTGGCCGCACCTACTCGAACAGGAACTCGTCACCAGCCCGCTTGTACTCGGCGCCGCCCTTGGGGAACCAGAGGCCCAGCTCGAACTTCGCGGTCTCGGCGGAGTCGCTGCCGTGGAGGATGTTGCGGCCGATGTGCTGCCCCAGGTCGAAGCGGAGCTCGCCCGGCTTGCCCTGCACCTGGGTGGTGGCGCCCAGGAGGGTGCGCACGACGGCGATGGCGGACTCGCCCTCGACCATCATCGGCACCACGGGGCCGGAGGTCATGTACCTCACGAGGCCGGCGTAGAAGGGGCGGGCCTTGTGGACCTCGTAGTGCCTCTCGATGGTCTTGGGGTCCGGCATCTCCAGGCGCATCGCCTTGACCTTGAGGCCCTTGCGCTCGAAGCGGGAGACAATCTCGCCGACGAGGCCGCGCTGCACGGCGTCGGGCTTGATCATGACGAAGGTCGTTTCGAGGGCCATGGGGGCGGCGACCGGGGCCGCCTATTTTAGGCCAAGGGCGCACCAATGCGCGGCGCCTCGGCGCGGACCCAGAGCGTGCCCTCGCCGTCGCCCCAGGCGGTCACGGCCCGCCCGTCCGGCAGCAGGGCGACCGCCGCAAAGTCGGACGGGCCGCGCCCCGGCATGCCCTGCAGCGGGCCGGCCACCACGTCGTCCCGGCCCAGCAGGGGGCGCGCGATGTGGAGGGCGTACTCCTTGCCCTGCGCCTGCCACCATGCAATCGTCGAGGCGTCGGGGGAGACCCAAGGGCCCTTGGTCGCGTTCGGCCCACCCCACTGGACGGGTGCCGCCCCGGCTTCCAGGTCGAGGCCCTGGATGGTTCCGTTCCCGCGCAGGTCCCACCAGGCAAGGGCAAGCTTCCCGTCCCGCTCGGCCAGGAACGGCCAGATGGCCACGAAGCCGGCGGGGTCCTGGTGCAGGACATGGCTCTGGAAGGTGGCTCCACCGTCCGTCGAGACCGCCGCGGCAACGGGGTAGTCGGTGCGCAGGTTCACCCGCCCGGACGGGAAGCCGCTCGTGGCGTAGGGAACCCACAGGCTTCCGTCCCGGCGCACCACGGGGTGGCCGGCGCCGAGCGCACCGTCCTGCGCCTTGGAGGCCGCCAGGACGGGCTGCCCGAACGTGCGGCCACCATCCTTCGAGGCCAGCACATAGAGGCCAGTGCCAAGGGTCTGCCAACCCGTCGGCAGGTCCAGGCTCCCCGCGTAGTGGCCCCACACGATGTACGCGGCGCCGTCCGTCCCGGCCACGAACCACTGGCGGTCCGCACTCACCGGCAGCGTAGCTGGCAGGAGGAAGGGCGACAGGAACACGTTGGTCAGCCAAGTTCTGCCGCCGTCCTGCGAGGTGGCGGCCTGGAGGCTCCACTGCGCGACGGCCCCCTCGGTCAGCTCTTGCACCAGGGCGGAGTATAGCAGGCGGCCGTCGGGGGCGGCCTCGACCAGGGCGTCGGTGCGACCGCTCCCGAGCAGGGTGGCCGGCAGCGGCGGCGCCGCCACCGCGGCGAACGTGGCGCCGCCATCCTCCGAGACCGCGAGGGCCTCGCCCTCCTCCACGGTGGCGACGATGCGCCCGGCGTCGTCCACCGCCACGCTGGCCTCGAAGCATCGGTTGCAGCCCTCCAGGGCAGGCAGGGCCGCGAGCCAAGGCGGAGTCTCCTCCGGTGCCTCGGGGGCCGGGGACGGCGCCTTGGCGACACAGCCTGCCAGTGCGATGCCCAAGGCCACCGCCAGAGGGACAGGGCGCACGCCGCAGGCAGCGGGCGGGGAGTATAGAAAACGTGCAGTGCGCCCCGCCACGTTCGGTGATAGCCAGGGTGGCGCCTACCGCAGCACCTTGAAGGCGGCGAACTGGCCCGTCGCGGGCTCCTCCTTCGCCTCGACGTGGCGCACCTTGGCGCGCTCGGGGCCGTGGTGGCACCAGTCGGCCACCGAGTCGACGGCGAACGGCGTGCCCTCCAGGATGGCCTCGACGCGGCCGTCGGGGAGGTTGCGGACCCAGCCGCGGACGTTGTACTGCTCCGCCTGCTTGCGGGTGGACTCACGGAACATCACGCCCTGCACGGCCCCGGTGATGTAGAGGTGCAGCCGCTTCACATCCACGGGGGAGGAAGCGCCGGCCGGGATTTTGAACGCCCCGCAATGGACTTCTGGAAGGGGACGCGGCTTTGCGCTGACAAGTCGAAGAAAACCATGGACATGTCCCGTTTCCACGGTGTGTCTACTTCGTCCGGTGCACCATGCCGACGTGGGCCTGGTCGGTCGGGTAGATGACCAGCTCCTGGACGTTGACGTGCGGCGGGCGGCTGCACACCCAGAGGATGGTGTCGGCGATGTCCTCCGCCTTGAGCGGCCGGGTGTTGGCGTAGACCTCGCGGGCCCGCGGGCCGTCGCCCTTGAACCGCACGAGGCTGAACTCCGTCTCCACCAGGCCGGGCTCGATGTTGCTGACGCGGACGTTCTTGCCGTGCAGGTCCATCCGCAGCCCCTCCGTCAGCTTGGTGACGGCGGCCTTGGTGGCGCTGTAGACGCCGCCGCCCGTGTAGGTCCAGCGCCCCGCGACGCTGCCCAGGTTGACGATGTGCCCCGAGCCGCGCGCCACCATGCTGGGCAGCACCTGCCGGGTCACGTAGAGCAGGCCCAGGACGTTGGTCTCCACCATCTCCTCCCAGTCGTCCACCTCGGACTCCTGCATCGGCTCGCGGCCGCGCGCCAGGCCGGCGTTGTTGACGAGGATGTCCACGTCGAACAGGCTCGCGTGCTCGGCGGCGATGGCCTCGATGTCGGGGCGGCTCCGGACGTCGAGCACGATGGCGGCCACGTCGCAGCCGTAGGTGTCGCTCCACGCCTTCGCCTTCTCCTTGAGCAGCTCCTCGCGGCGGCCGGTGACGACAATCTCCTTGCAGCCCTCGCGGCAGAACGCCTCCGCGGTGGCGGCGCCGATGCCCCCCGTGGCCCCGGTGAGGAGGATGCGGGAGTCGGCGAACGGCGAGGCCATGCGGCGCGCAAGGGGGAGCGCAACAAAACCGCGCCAGTCGCGGACGCCTGCGTGGCAAGCGCCATATCGCCCCCCGTGGTGGGTCCCCCGAGGGGAGCGTGGGCGTCAACCTGAGGGACCTGTTCCCGCAGCATCCGGTGCCGGAGGGGTGGTACGCGGGCAAGCGCATCGCCGTCGACGGCCACAACGTCGCGTTCCGCTACCTCACCTCGTTCCGCGGCAGGGACGGCGACCTGCTGCGCAGCCGCGACGGCCGCGCCATCGGCCACCTGGTGGGCTACGTCAACCTGGTGCGCCACCTGCGCGAGCGCGGCGCCGAGCCCATCGTGGTGTGGGACGGCCAGGTGCATCCCCGCAAGTGGGCGACGGTGGAGGGCCGCATCCAGCGCCGCCTCGAGGCCGCCCTCGACGCCGAGGCGGCCCTCGCCGCGGGGGACACGGAGGCGCACCAGAAGTTCCTCCGCATGACCACCTACCTCGACGCGAAGATGATCGAGGACTGCAGCCGCCTCCTGGAGGCGCTGGGCGTGGCGGTGGTGCGCGCCGACCACGACGGGGAGCGCTACGCGACGGCCCTCTGCCACGCCGGCCACGCCGACGCCGTGGCCACGGAGGACTACGACGCCCTGGTGGCGGGCGCCCCGGCGGTCCTGCGCAAGGCCGGCTCGCAGCAGCCGTTCCTGCACCACCTCACCGACCTCGACGGGCACGGCCTGAGCCGCGCGCAGCTCCGGCACATCGCCATCCTGTGCGGCACCGACTGGAACGACGGCGTGAAGGGCTTCGGCGCCAAGACCGCGCTCAAGGCCCTCAAGGAGCAGCCGGACATGCGGGCCCTCATCGCGGAGGCGCACGCCGGCGGCGCCGGGCGCTACCACAGGCTGCTGCGCGAGGCGGGGCTGACGGTGGAGGCGTTCGACGAGCTGGACGCGTTCATCGCCCAGATGCCCGTCCCGGCGCCCCCGAAGGCGACCCAGCCGGACCCCGGGATGGCGGTCGCCGTGGCGGAGGAGATGGGGGTCGCGCGCGACCGGGTCCTGGCCTGCTTCTGCTGATTGCTCCGGCTTTCGGAGCGAACCCCTGGATTTCGCGTGGAATCAGGGAACTCTCCTGGGAAGGGGGGTGGGCTTTCCACAAGAAACGATGGTTCTGGATTGGGGGGATGGGAAAAGGGGAGAAGGGTGGATTGGCCGCTTCACGGCAGGCTGGCGGTCGCGGAGACCGTGCCGACCGCGCCGTTGGCGAGCGAGCCGGCAGGGCTGGGGAGCTGGCTGGCGAGGTCGCCAGCGGCGCCGCCAACCAGGCCGGTCGCCTGGCCGGTCAGGTCGCCTGTGTCGAGGTCCACTGCGGGGACGTCGACGTCGACCGGGGTGCCGGCCACGTCGGCGTGGGCCGACAGGTCGACGCCGACCACCAGGTGCAGCAGCCAGCCGAGGAAGTCCTCGTCGGAGGCCGCGCCCGCCGCGCCACCCGAGGGGGGCAGGGACGGGGCGTTGGCGTCAAGGGCGACGTCCGCGTTGGCGTCGGCGTCGAGGCTGGCGAGGTCGCCGGCGTCGGCGCTCGCGCCAGCCGTGGCGTCGGCCGCGAGCTGGGCGGCGGAGCCCTGCACGCCGGCGGTGGCGTGCGACGCGGCGTCAGCGGCGGCGTTCACAGGGCCGAGCGCGGTCCCGGTGGCCTGCGCCACGGCGTTGGCCGCCGTGTCGGCGCCGAGGCCGAGGCCCTGGGCCGACGCGGCGGGGGCGACCAGCAGCAGGAGGCTGCCGGCCAGGGCTGCCATCAGGAGTCGATGGCGCGTCTTCTTCCGTTGTGTGGTTGGGTGGGTCATGTTGGACACCGACCTCTGCTCGACGCCCTAGGGCATAAGGCGAGGCGATGGCGAAGGAAAACGTGGGCCGAGGCACCGACGGTTGTCCCTGGACAGGGCGCTGGTTGCGGGCTGGAGACGGGCTCTCGCCCTGCAAGGGCAAGGCGTTCCGTCAACCGATGGCCCGTCATGCGAGAGGACCTTCGAGAAAAGGGGGGAAGGGAAAGAGGGGAGGCGGCGGGTGGGAGGCCCCGCCAGCAGTGGATGCCTACGAGCAGCCCATCGAATTGCCGCAGTTGAGGCACTTGTAGCACGCCCCGTTGCGGATGGTGGTGTGCCCGCACTGGTCGCAGGCTGGGGCGTCGCCGCCGAGGCCCGCCAGGAACTCGTTGGGGTCCGCGGAGTTGGTCTTGCCCAGCTTCGTCTCCAGTGTGGGCTCCGGGGGCGCCGTGTGCGGCACCTCCGTGAACTCCAGCAGCGTCTTCTCCGCCTTGGGGCGCTGCTTGGCCATGCGCAGGCTCTCCAGGTACTCCTTGCGCGTGGGGACGTAGGTCGGGTCCGCGGGGTCGGGCTTGACCGACAGGAAGCCGGTTTCGCCGAAGTACTCGTAGCGCAGCAGCTTGCCGATGAGGTCCTGGATGCCCAGGCAGCTCTTGATGTACCTGTGGTCGGTCTGGCCGGCGAGCGGCCCGTGCTCGTTGATGAGCTTGCGGGTCAGGTCGTCCAGCGTCATGCCGAGCTGGAGGTTGCGGCTGTAGTTCTTGCCGATCTCCTTGAGGAAATTGTCCACCAGGGTGCCCGACTTGCGGGCGCCGACGAACACCTCGCAGGGGCGGCCGTCGGTGTACTCCCACACCTGGATGTCCACCTTCTCGGCGCCGTACTGGGTGTAGATGGTGACGGTGCGCTTGAAGCCCTGGTCGTTCTCCTGCGGCGGCTTCTCGACGTCGCCATGCCGCAAGGATTCCAGGGATTTCCCGCCGGATTCCAGGGACGGCTTGGTCTGCGCTTTCGCGTCCTTGGACTCCTGGGAAGACTCATTGGACTCAGC
>JBHELM010000087.1:0-3427 GCA_046352715.1 Thermoplasmatota archaeon
GCCCAGGAGGACGCGTTCACCGAGATCAACCTGTGCAGCCAGCTCCCCGGCGTCGACTGCGTCCCCATCCCCGGGACGCAGACGGTCATCGCGGCGGCGTGCGGCAACGGCGAGCCCCTGCCCCCCGCGGACTGGTCGACCGCGGCGTTCGCGCACGACTACAGCGACGGCAAGGGCAAGGACCTCGCCCTGTGGGACATGCTGGCGATGAAGAACGACCAGATCTCCTGCCCCATCCGGCACGCGCACGACTACAGCAGCACCATCACCAACTTCGGCGTCAACCGCGCCTCGCAGGAGGAGGTCCGCCCCCAGTTCATCGAGCGCATCAAGAACGAGGCGGTCGTCCACGCCGGCACCGGCACCACCTACATGGTGGTGTGCTGGCAGGTCAGCTACCTGATGTTCCCCGGCCCCGCCACCCCCTTCGTCGCCCGGACGCACGACTGGAAGCTCATCGTCGACCTGGGGGGCATGCCGGCCCCGGCCAGCCTCGCGGGCGCCCTCGTCAACCACCTCGGCCCCGGCCCAGCCGACACCGGCCCCGGCGGCCCGACGGCCCTGCTGCGCGGCCTCTACAGCGAAAGCCCGACGCCGGCCGGGGAGAACGGCTTCGGTCCCTGCCCGCTCGACACCGACCCTCTGACCCCAGGCATCCAGCTTCCGCCGCCGCCGGAGGTGAAGAAGCCGGGGCCCATCATCTGAAAAAGACCCGCAGCAGGTTGGGGAGTGGCTACCTGGCGTGCGCCGCGCCGGTGACGTCCTTCAAGCTCGCCACGCCTTCCTTCTCCATCCACTCCCCAAGGTCCGACTTGATGGCCTCGAAGACGCCCCAGCCCTCGTGCATGACGGCGGTGCCGACCTGGAACACAGCGGCGCCGGCCATGGCGTACTCCAGGACGTCGCGGGCGGTGTAGATGCCGCCGCTGGCGACGATGGGGACCTTGAGGTCGGCGGTCCAGCAGTCCCAGACGGCGCGCAGGGCGACCGGCTTGAGGGCGTGGCCGGAGAGCCCCCCCACGCGGTTGCCGAGGACGGGGCGGCGCACGTCGGGCTCGATGGCGATGGCCTTGAGGGTGTTGGTGGCGACCAGGGCGTCGGCGCCGGCCTCCACCGCGACCCGGGCGAGGCGGGCCACGTCGTCGGTGTTGGGGGTGAGCTTGACCCAGACCGGGACCTCGACGGCGCCCTTGACGGCCGCGACGACCTCGCGCAGGCGGGCGGGGTCGCAGCCGATCTCCGAGCCGTACCCCTTGGCGTGCGGGCAGGAGACGTTCAGCTCCAGCGCCGGGGTGCCGAGTGCCGCCATGCGGCGGGCCGCCTCCGCGAACTCCTCCGCGGTGCCGCCGAAGACGGAACCCACCAGGACGGCGCCGCCCTGCTTCGCCTCCTCGACCTCGCGCGCGAAGTGGTCCAGCCCGGGGCCCGGCAGCCCCATGGCGTTCAGGAGGCCGCCGTCCACCTCGGCGACGTTGGGGCCCGGGTGCCCGGCGCGGGGCTTGAGGCTCATCGACTTGGTGACCACGCCGCCGGCTCCCTCCCGGGCGGCCCGCGCCATGCTGGCCCCGGTCTCGTTGAGGATGCCCGAGGCGAGCAGCAGGGGGTTGGGGAACCGCACCCCCGCCACCGTCGTCGCCAAGTCCACGCGCCGCGCAGCCGGTCCCGCCACTTGAGCCGTTTCCTCCCGTTCTTGCCAACGGTCAAGGGCCGCCACGACGGAGGCGGGGGCATGGCCATCTCCAGCCACGCGTCGCTCTCGCTCTGCTGCTACACCTGCTGGGGCACCGCCGCCGTCGAGGGCCCCGTCCCCTACGTCGCTGACCCCGCCGCCTGGCCGGACCTGGACTGCCCCATCACCCCCGGCTGCGAGGGGCGGCTGGTCCCCGAGGCGCTGAACTGAGGCGCGGACCACTGGTTCCACCAAACGTCCCCTAGCGCGAGGCTTGAGGGGGAGTCCTTGCACCACGCGCGGGAGAGCCACCGGCGCATGTGGCCGCTTGGCCGGTTGGCGCCGTGGCGGGCTGGCGGAGCTTGCCGGTCATGGAAACGGGGTGGGCTCGGCCCCGCTCCACGCCGGCTGCCTGCATCCAAAGTCTGGCCAACCCTAGAGGTCTCAGACCCTTGGAGGAGGGGCAATGGGTGGGAAACCTGAGGTGGTCACAAAGTTTCGTGCAAAGCCGTCCCGCCAAATCAGTTTCATATACGAAACGCTGAACGGTGTTTCCCCTTTGGTCAGACGCGCTAATAGGGGCCTTGGGATGGGGTCGTCCGGTGTCGGTCCGGTGGGAGCCCCAACTCTAGCGATGGTGACTGCCTTGCTCATCGCAGCCTCCGTCGCCCATGCATCCCCCTCCGACCCCCCGGGGCTGCCGCCCGCGGAATTCACCGCCACCTACGACGCCCAGAACGGCACTGTCCACCTGAGCTGGACGGCTCCTGGAACGGGGGCCTACAACTACACCCTCTACCGCGACGGCGACATCCTGGCCACCTTGTCCGGCACCGCCTACAACGACCTTCCCCCGACGGGGCCGGTCCTCTACCGGGTCACCGCCACCGTCAACCACGATGAAAGCCCGCCCGCCAGCCTGATTCTCCTGGGCGACGTCTGGGGAAGCTGCCTGCCCGCGTTCGTTGTCGTCGGTACCTCCTGGCCCTTCGTCAGCGCCGGACTCAACCTTGAATGCCTGCCATTGATGGACGTGGCCGGCCCCTCCCACACTCTCCACATGCTTGGCCCCCGGTGACCAATGGCTCCCCGTTCAACCCTCTTCTTCGGGCTCTGCCTATGCCTGGCTGCACTCCCTCCCGCCAGCGCCGAGACGCAACTCGATGGCCATCTGCGCGCCTCCGAGCTGCAGGCCCAGGGCGGCAACACGGTCCGGGCCCCGCTGCTGGTGTTTGCCGAGGAGGCGGCGGCCGGGGGCGCCCGCGTCCCCGCGGAGTTCCAACTGCGCGCCAGCCTGCTGCGCCACGAGACCGACCACACGGACGCCTCGACCCCAGACCGGGGTTTCCGCTGGAACCCCACGACCTCCCCCGCCACATCCCATGCCGAGGCGAGTCTGGAGGGCCTTGCCAACCGCGCCGAGTTCCGGCTCTTCGTCTTCCCCATGGCGGGAGCGCCGCCGCCCATCCTGTCGAGCGTGGCCAACTGTTTCACGCTCGGCCCCTCCGGCGCCACCGACTTTCTCCGCGCCCCGGCCGTCCAGCACGCGACCGCTCGCACCAACCTGACGGCCGACGTCTCCTTGGGCCTCGCCTGGATGTCCTGCGCCATGGGAAGCAGCGTGACCATCACCGGCGACCTGCGCCTCGTGCTGTACGACTGGGACGCGCGCCTGGCCGCCAACGGCCAATCCAGCACCCTCACCAGCGGCAGGGGCAGCAGCACCCTCGGCCCCGTCGACTCCTCGGCCGCCCTGGC
>JBHELM010000088.1:0-3141 GCA_046352715.1 Thermoplasmatota archaeon
GCCATTCTCATGGTGGGTGCTGTCGCACTACTCGCACCCTCTGGCAGCGCAGGACCGACCGACCTGCCGAATGACGCTCCGGGCCCTCTCGCGCCTCTGACACAGAGCTACGATTGGGACGGTCTTCAGGTTGGCCAAGCGCTCGCAACGGGCGTCATGATGCAGGATGAAACAGGGGGAAGCCGCTGTGTCGTCCCTGAGAGGGTGGAAGTGATTGTCGTGCTAGACCCTGACGGCGGCATTGGCTATGGCAAGAGCATTACCACTACCGTCGCCACTCCGGCACCCGGAATTTGCGAAGTCGTTGTCGCCTCGTTGGTCGTGACGCCGGGCGAGACTGACCCTTCAACCAACGACACAGCGGAGCCCATCCCCGAGAACGCGACGGAACCTTCCGGCGACCTTCCTCCGACGAGTGCAAACTGGTGGAGCCGGCGCCCAAAGAGCCCCGGGGCTGGAACAGGCGCGGGGGTAAGCACTCGGTCGGGAGGCGGCGGCGGTGCCAGTGGATGCGGCACTTCCGAAACCAGAGCCCTGTGGTCCGAGTTAACTGAAGAGCTAAAGGCCAGCACGTTTGGAGTCACGGCTAAACTTAAATTCACGTCCGATAGATGCTCCGTCACATATGCTGGCAACCAAGCCTATTGCACAGCCGACCAACAGGAAGGCAACCTCAACAGTTGTTCTGCGAGCGCAACTGTCGGAGGCAATCCGGTCGCTCACGAAACTTGGGGAGACTACACGGAAGGAGCTTCAGCAAACACTGTAAGTCTCCATACAAAGGCGAACGGCTACAAGGGTGGCGGCGGGAGTTGCGTTCACGACTGGTCTAACTATTGGGAACCTCAGGGATACCCCTGGCCGCGCACCACAAAGTGCCAATGGGTGAGCCCTAGCTCATTCTAACAGGTCCATCCGTTCCTTCTCCTTTCCACAACGGCGACCAGTGCAGAAATGTGGAGGGCAGCGGCCTTCTGGACGGCACCCGCGGCCGCCGCCACCGCTAAATAGCCCCGGGCGTCAGCGGGCCATGCTCCAGACGCCACATGGTGAACTGACCCCAAGGTCGGAATACCTGGAGCGAGTTGACCCCATGGCCACCAGCTTCAAGCTCGTCATCAACGACCCCGCAACCGGCAAGTCCTACAACTTCGAGGTCACCGGGCACCACGCGCAGAACTTCCTCAACAAGAAGATCGGCGACCAGGTCGACGGCATCAACGCCAACCTGCCCGGCTACAAGCTCCAGATCACCGGCGGCAGCGACAAGGCGGGCTTCCCGATGCGCGCCGACTTCGAGGGCAGCGTCCGCCGCCGCCTGCTGCTGACCGAGGGCGTGGGCTACCACCCCGTGAACGCCCCCGGCCGCCGCAAGCGCCAGAGCGTGCGCGGCAACCGCGTCAGCCCCGAGATCATCCAGGTCAACCTGACCGTCGCCAAGGCGGGCTCCAAGCCGGTCGGCGACCACTTCGCCACCCTGGCCGCCCAGGAAAAGAAGTAGCCCTGCCGCGCTAGAGGCTGCGCTGGCCCGCTGCGGCATCGGGGGCCGACATGCCTTCGGTCTCCCAGCCGTCCAGCAGGCGGCGCAGGTGGGCGACGTGCTCCAGGAACGCGGCCGCTCCCGCCGGTGTGATGCTGTAGCGCAACTCGAACCCGGACGGCGAGAGGGCGCGCCGGCTGCAGCCACCCCGCCTCCTCCAGCCGCGCCGCGTGCGAGGCGAGGTTGCCGTCGGTGAGGCCGAGGGCCTGCCGGGCGGCGCGGGCGGAGACGTCGCGGCGCTGGTGCAGGAGCCCCATGAGCATCAGCCGCGCGCGGGCGTGCAGCAGGTGCACGCGTCAGCCCCGCACGAAGGCGACCAGGCCGGCCCCCACGTAGCAGGAGCCCACGAGCGCGGCGGAGGCGAACGCCATGACGAGGCTCGACATCCCGGCCGCGCCGATGGCGAAGGCGCCCGCGACGATGAGGACGCCCGCCACCAGCATTGGGGTGGCCGTGAGGCGGCCGCGGCGCCGGCTCGCGGCGGCCACGATGACGAAGGCGACGAGGCCGTTGACCACCAGCATGTAGGGGAAGGCGCCGTGGCCGAGGCGCAGCAGGTGCAAGCCGAGCAGGGCCACCACGAACAGGGCCGCGAAGCCGAGGCTCCAGGTCCACGACCGCGCGGCGGCGCCGGGGCCGCGCAAGGTGACGGCGTGCAGCTTCCACGCGGAGGCGGTCACGGCGATGCCGGCCAGGGTCCACGGCACCCACAGGAGCGGCATGAGCCACATGGGCGACACGCTGGGCGCCACGCCGTAGGTGACGAAGATGGCGGCGGAGACGATGCCCCACACCATGCCGGTGAGGGCGCCGACGCGAGTCGTGAGCCCTTCCTCGTACTGGGCGATGCCGGCCAGGGCCTGGGCGGCCTGCTGGGGAGTGAGCGGGGCGAGCGGGGTGTCTGCCATGGGACGGGCCAATGCGCCACCCTGCATGAGGCCCTCGAACCTTTGCCCCGCAAAGCCGGAGGGCCGCCGGCCCCGCCTAGGCGGACGCCTTGGGGTGGCTGTAGGCGGCGGACGCGAGGGCCTGGCGCACCCGCTCGACGACCTGGAGGGGGTCCAGCGGCTTGGTGAGGAACGCCTCGACGCGGGCCTGGTTGATGGCGTCGATGGCCACCTCCAGGTCGGGGAAGGCGGTCATGAGGATGCGGGGCACGTCGGGGCAGCGCTGGCGGGCCCGCTCCAGGAACTCGATGCCGTTGAGGTTGGGCATCTTGAAGTCCGTGAGGATGAGGTCCACCGGCTGCCTCCCCAGCAGGTCCAGGGCCTCGGCGCCCGAGGTGGCCAGGACGCAGCGCGCGGGCAGCAGGTTCTCCAGGATGTCGCGCACGGACTCGAGGATGTCCGGCTCGTCGTCCGCCAGGAGGACGACCGGGAGTTTCGGGGCTGCGATGGGTGCTCTCCTCCAAAGTGGCCAAGCCTGGGCTCGCCAACCGGGGCGACACTGCGGTGGCGCTAAGAGCCTATTCCTAAAGTCATGTTCGCTGGAAGCAGATGACGGCGCAGGCGAGCTGCAGCATGCCAAGGTAACTCCCGGCCTGTTTTTCCCAGCGAATTAGGAGGCGTCGGAACCGGTTCATCCAGGAGTGGCTGCGTTCG
>JBHELM010000089.1:0-5471 GCA_046352715.1 Thermoplasmatota archaeon
CGGCCTACATCGTGCGGCTCGGCGGGCCCGGCGTCCAGTTCGAGGCCGCTCCCGCGCTTCCCGCCGAGGCCGAGGGCGCGACCCCTGCCTGACCGCGAAGCCCAGGAAAACCACGCGTCCAGCACGTTCGCGGAAGAGGAGCGCCGACACAACCCTTAATCCGCACCCCCGAGTCGGCGCACCCATGTCCTGGAGACTCCTGGCCGTCGCGGCCTTCGTCACCGCTGGATTGGCCGGCTGCATCGAGCAGCCTGCCACCCCCGTCAACGACCCGGCGCTCGCCCCCGGCTCCCTGCTGGGCACGCTCGGCATCGACCACCTGCTCTTCGCCGGCAAGCCGCTGTGGAACGACCCGCAGAACACGCCCCACCCGAAGTGGGGGTGGGCCACCCTGAGCAGCCCGCCCGACGGCATCCTGCCCCCGGCGTGGCGCCCCATCAACGGCACCCCGCTCCCCGACCACATCCAGGGCCTCAGGCTGGCGGCCAAGTCGCCGCCCGAGGTGTTCGCCGGCGCCGGCATCGCCCTCTTCGGCAGCATCGCGGTCGTCCCCGAGGACCGCCAGATGACCCACATCGTGGACATCTCGCAGCCGCTGCACCCCCGCGAGCTCGGCCAGGTCGAGTCGCACGGCCGCGGCGCCGCCATCATCGCCTTCCCCGACGGCCGCCTCGTCGCCGCCAGCGCCACCACGCCCGGCTTCGACGTCATCGACTTCACCGACCCCGCCCACCCGGTCGTCGTCAACCAGACCGAGGTGCCCGTCAACGGCGGCCACAAGCTGGGCGTCGTCCCGGGCACGCCCATCCTCTACAACGCGGGCAGCGGCGGCGGCGACCCCGGCGTCGCGGGCCAGCCCCACCCGCTCTACGGCCCTGGCCTGTGCAACGCCGACATCAGCCAATGCACCGGCTACACGGAGATCTACAACCTCACCGACCCCGCGCACCCCCGGCTGGTGCAGAACTTCCAGAACGGCCTCGCGTGCCACCACATCTTCTTCTGGAACGCCCCCGACGGCAGCCGCCAGCGCGCCGTCTGCGCCGGCATCCAGTACACGCAACTGTGGGACACCGCCGACCCGGAGCACCCCAAGGTCCTCGTCAGCCTCCCGGTCCACACCGGCGTCCCCGGCACGCCGAGCCAGATGGCCTCCGTCGCCGCCTTCAGCCACTCCGCTGGCCTCAACACGAAGGGCAACATCCTGTATGTGGGCGACGAGAACATGGGCGGCGGCCTGCCCCCCGGCTGCCTGGCTGGCACCGCCACCCCGTCGGAGACCCCCTTCACCGGGACGCCCGTCCCGGCGGGCGGCACCGACGCCGGCACCCCCGTGGGCGCCACCTGGTTCTACGACGTGAGCGACGAGCAGAGCCCGCGCCTGCTGGGCTACTTCGCGCCGCCCCGCGACGCCGACCACAACACCGAGCGCAGCTGCACCACCCACCACGGCCGCATCGTCCCCGACAAGGAGGGCCGCGACCTGCTGGCGATGAGCTACTACCAGGACGGCGTCATCCTCGTCGACTTCACCGGCGTCGACGCCGCGGCGGGCGTGCTGCCCAAGGTCGTGGACGAGTTCAGCAGCCACTCGGACACCTGGGAGACCTGGTACTACGACGGCTACCTGTTCACCGGCGACCTGGCGCGCGGCATGGACGTTCTCGCGTTCAGGTGAAACTGCGGCGGCTATGTGGGGCTGCTTGCAGCCCCACGACGCGCCAGGGTGACGCCTGGGGGCGCAGCCCCCGGGCCGCGGGGACCTGGTACTACGACGGCTACCTGTTCACCGGTGACCTGGCGCGCGGCATGGACGTCTTGGCCTTCCGCTAGGACAAGCTTGGCGCCCTTTCCCTTTCCTCCTCCCTCTTCTCGGCTTGCTTCTGTGTCTCCCATCCTTGGTGGAGCCTCCATCTAGACGCAAGGCCGACCCAAAGGCATGCCAGAGACTTCGCCACAGGGCCAGACCACCAACCCCTCCACCGTTCCGACCGAGAAGCGCAGCCGCCCGCCAGGGGAGCTGGGCGGCCACACCGTCATGCCGTCGGAGCAGGGCGAGGGCCAGCAGGCCCCCAGCAACATCCCCGCCGGCAGCGACGCCACCTCCACCGCCTCCGGCGGCTCCAGCAAGAGCGTCCCCCCCCCCCCCAGCGGGCAGGGCCGCGACGGGCTGGGGCAGGGCGCTGGCGCCAGCACCGCCAAGGCCGCCGACGGCATGACGCCGCCCGCCTCGGAGTCGATGGGGGTCGCGCCGCCGCGCCCCGCCTCCACCCGGCCCCCCGAGGGCAGCGCCGGGTCGCCTGGCAGGCCGAACCCGAACGCCAAGCCGATGGAGCTCGAGCAGCAGCACCCGGAGGGCATGGAGGCCGCGCGCGGCATCCCCAAGGGGTCGATGCAGGTGGAACGCGACGAGGCGCCGCAGGACGCCATGGCGGGCGCCCCGCCGACGGCGCACAAGGCGACGCCACAGGCCACGCGGGACCAGCCCGAGCGACAGATCGAGGGCGGCGACGAGACGAAGGCCGCGCCCAAGAAGCCGGTGACGCCCACCGCCGCCCAGGCCAAGCCCGCCCCCGAGGCCGTTGACGCGACCGCCAAGGCATCCACGCCGACGGCAGCCAAGCCCGTGCCCACCAGGGAGGGCGCCGCCAAGCCCATGGTCCCCTCGACTGGCCAAGACGCCGCGAAGGCCGCCTCGGGCGCCCCGGTCCACCCGACCAACCCCGCGATGCAGCAAGCCTCCGGGCAGGCGGACCCGCAGGAGGACAAGCTCATCGAGGCCCTGGACAAGCGGCTGGCCGAGATGCTGGCGCGCGCCCTCCACGAGACGGTCGCCACCGCCGTGCGCGAGACCCGCTCCCCGCCACGCCCGCAGGCCCCGCCGCCGGAGCAGCCCGTGAAGAAGCCGTGAGCCAAGCCTTCGCCTTCATGGCCCGCTGCGCGTCCGGCCGCAAGCCGTCGGAGCCACCTCAGATGGACCCAGATTTCCTCAAAGAGGGAATCAGAGTGCATCTGAGGATGCTCTCGACAGGGGCAACGCCCGGGCGCTTCGCCTCCGTTAAATGGCCGCCCCGGCTTGCGGCGCGCGCCGATGCAGGTGCTCCAGTTCTCCAAGGGGGCGTGGTGCCGCACCGACGAGCTGGAGCCCGAGGCGGCCCGCGAGCTGGCGTGGGGCCCGACGCACGTGTGGATCCGCCTGGAGGGGCTGGAGCAGTCCAAGCTGGAGAACTTGGGCGCCACCTTCAACCTGCACACCCTGGCCATCGAGGACGTGCGCAACCACCGCCAGCGCCCCAAGGTGGAGGACTACCCGGACCTGACCTTCGTGGTGGTGCGCGTCCCCCGCCTCGCCGAGGACGGCATGGAGTGGCTCACCGTCGGCCTGTTCCTCGGCCCCGACTTCCTCATCACCGCCTGCACCGACCCGGTGGCGGAGCTGGACGCCGTCGAGCGGCGCCTGGTGACGGCCAAGCCGAGCGCCAGGACCAGCAGCATCGACCATGTCTTCTACCAGGTCCTCGACACCGTCGTCGACGCCTACTTCCCGGTCCTGGACGACCTGGAGGACCGCATCGAGGCGCTGGAGGAGGGCGTGCTGGAGGGCGCCGAGCGCAACGAGCTGGAGCGCATCCAGGGCATCAAGCGCCTAGTGAGCCGCACCCGCAAGACCATCATGCCGATGCGGGAGGCGATGGTGGCGCTGGAGCGCGGCGACCACCCGCACATCGGCCCGGACACCCGCATCTATTTGCGCGACGTGGCCGACCACATGACCCGATTGGCGGAGCGCCTCGAGCACGTGCGCGAGATGGCCATCCTGGCGCAGGAGACCTACAACGCGACGCTGGCCAACCAGACCAACATCGTCGTCAAGCGCCTCGCCGGCATCACACTGGTGCTCACCATCCCCATGCTCATCGGGACGCTGTGGGGCATGAACCTGCCCGGCATCCCGCAGTGGAACTTCATGGCCTTCGTGGTGGTGTGCGCGTTCAGCATGGTGCCGGCGTACCTGGTGGCGCGGCGCTGGGACTGGCTCTGATTCGCCCTGTTTGAACCACGCATTGCACGAAGTCCACGAATCCGGTCCATGCCATCCGTAGTTTGGTCGGTCATCTCGGCGCACACGAAACCCCGGATTCCACGGACCCCCTGAATCGGAGACAGCAAAAAAAAACGGGGCATCCGCGTCATCCGCGAAATCCGCGGTTCGCCGTGACCGGAGGTGTTCCGGCGCAAAGCCACTCCAAGCAAGTTGTTTCCGGCGGCATCCCTTATCCTCCCGGGCCCATCCACAGGGGTGGAGAGTCCCTCCATGAGCAACGACGACTTTGTCCCCACCGGCGACGCCCACCTGGATGCCATCGAGCGCTTCTTCCGCGAGGCGGAGGTCGGCCTGACGGTCGCCGACAACTTCCGCGCCGGCGTCGAGGTCGAGGAGTACGAGAACGACTCCCTCTACGCGGGCTTCGCGACGGTCGCGCGCGCGGCCGGCTACACCGACCTGGCCAATCTCTTCACCAAGGTCGCCGGCGAGGAGAAGCTGCACGCCGTCTGGATGCGCGAGGCCGACCCCGAGCTGACGGCGCGCACCTTCGCCCCCGGCGCCCCCGAGAGCCAGGCCGCCAAGGCCATCCGCCGCCAGATTGCGGAGCAGGAGGAGCTGGTCGCCGCCGTGGCCGCCCGCGTCCACGGCGAGCCCGCCCTGCGCCGCCAGGTCGTGGAGCGGATGCTGCACGTGGCCATCAGCGTCGAGAGCATCGAGGCGCACACCACCTACCCCGAGTTCGCCCGCGCGGCCCGCGCCGGCGGCAACGAGACGCTGGCGCGCATGTACGAGCGCGTGCAGGCCAGCGAGGCGCAGCACCACCAGTGGTACAGCGCGGCGCTGAAGCAGGTCCTCGCCGCCGACCCCATGGTCGCCTAGATGGACGAACCCACCGCCTGGGCCGGCACCTTCGGTGCCGTCCGCGCCCGGAGCCCTGCTGGGCTCCGGGCTTGGGTGCGCGGCCTCGACCCGCCCATCTACGTCGTCGGCCTGATGCCCCCCCTGGTGGGCGCGGCGGCGACGCTCTCCTCCCCTCATCCCCTTCCGCTGGCCGCGGCGGCGGTGGCCACCGGCGCCTTCCTGCTGCTGCACGCCGCCGTCAACCTCTACAACGACGCCTTCGACGCCGCCACCCCGGCCGACCGCCTGAAGCGGCACAGCCTGGCCCGCCTGGCCAGCGTGCGCGCGCTCCACCTCGCAGCCTCCTGCCTGTTGGCCGTCGCCTGCGCCGCCGGCATCGCCCTTTGGACAGCGGTGGGCGGCTGGGCGGTCTTCGCCCTGTCGGCCGCCGGGGTCCTGCTCGTCTTCGCCTACCACGCCCCGCCGCTGCGCCTGAGCCACCGCGGCTGGGGCGAGGCGGTGACGTTCCTGGGCTTCGGCGTCGTGCCGGTCTGGACGGTGGCGGCGCTGGCGGACGGCACCG
>JBHELM010000090.1:0-5100 GCA_046352715.1 Thermoplasmatota archaeon
CGGGCTACGACCGCGTGACCGGCATCGGCACCATCAACGAGGGCAACCTCATCACCAACTGGTGACGGCGCCGCGCCCTAGGCTGCGGGCCCCACCGGCCCCCCCTTCTCCTTTCCCCCACCCAGGCCGCTTTCGCGCATCACATTGCGCCCCGGGTGCCCCCTCAAATCCCCCCCCCCGCCTGCGCCGGGCGTGCCCACCGCCAAGCCCGCCTTCCCGCCCGGGCTCGGCGTCGCGGTCGTCGTGGTCTCCGTCTCGTTCGCGGCCCCGCTGTTCCGCCTCGCGGACGCCCCCGCGCTGACCGCCTCGTTCTGGCGGCTTGCCCTCGCCGTGCTGTTGCTGGCGCCGTTCGCCGGCCGCGCCGTCGCCGCGTGGCGGGGCTACTCCCGCGAGGACTGGACCGTCACCGCCGCCGCGGGGGTGGCCCTCGCGCTGCACTTCGCGCTCTGGGTGACGAGCCTCTTCATGACCAGCGTGGCCGCCGCGACCTGCCTCGTCACGCTGCAGGCGGTCTTCGTGGCGCTCGGCGGCCACTGGCTGCTGGGCGACCGCATCACCCGCGCCGGGTGGGCCGGCGTCCTCGTCGCCTGCGCCGGCGGAGTGGCCATCGCCCTGAGCGACGGCAGCCTCGCCCCCGACTCCGGGCGCGCGCTGCTGGGCGACCTGCTGGCCGTCACCGCCGGGCTGGGCTCCGCGGCCTACATGCTCATCGGCCGCCGCCTGCGCCGCGACCGCGGGCTCGTCGAGTACGTCCTGCCCGTCTACGCCATCGCCGCCGTCGCCCTCCTCGCCGCGCTGCCGGCCGTCCACCAGCCACTCGTCGCCGGCCTGGGGAGCGCCAACTTCCTCGCCTTCGTCCTGCTGGCCGCCGTCCCGATGCTGGGGGGCCACACCGTCTCCAACTGGGTGCTCAAGCACCTGCCCGCCCACACGGTGGCGACCTGGATCCTGCTGGAGCCGGTGGGCGCCGCCCTGCTGGCGTGGCCCCTCGTCGGCGAGGTCCCGGCCGCGCCGACCCTCGCCGGTGGCGCCCTCGTCCTCCTGGGCGCCTTCCTGACCATCCCCCGCCGCGGCGCCGTGGCGGCCACCGAGCCCCCCGGCTGACCGTTTAAACTTTAACGTAGAGACTTGATAAGCGGGGAACCCCGAGCCTGGGTCGGTCTGTCCCATGCGCCACACCGCAGAGGCCCACGACGAACGCGCCGAGATGCTGCACCTCGCCCAGGCCTTCGAGGGCCTCGTCGGGGCGCTGCACGACGGCCACCCCGTCCCCCGCATCGACCTGGAGCAGGCCGCCTCGGCGGCCAAGTGGCTGATGGACGCCGTCGGCAGCGACCCCGACAGCGAGTTCCCCAGCCACCGCCGCGTCCTGATGGAGCACGCCGCCGGCGCCGCCCGCGGCGAGGCCCGCGACGTCGGCCTCGCGCAGCGCGCCGCCCACCGCATCGCCAAGGACCTGCGCTCCCGCGCCCAGGCCCTCCCCGACCGCAGCCGCTCCGTCGAGCCCGAGCTGGAGGTCGCGGTGCATCACCTCGACACCCGCTACGCCCGCTTCGCCGCCCACGCGATGGCCGGGGCGCCCTAGCTCCCGTTTCAGGTTTCATGGGGTTCTCCTTCCATCCGCCGGCCGTGCAGCCCACGGGAGCGCGGCCGACGGGTGCGCAAGGGGCTTCTGAGGCACGCGAAAGGGACAGGAACGTTTTCTCCAGGGGTTCGCGGCCTTCGCGGTCGCAGGAGGCGGTCCGCTACGCCAGCATGCTCCGCAGCCGCGACTCCAATTCCGGCAACTCCATCTCCGTCACGATGAGGGGAATCTGCTCGAATTCTGCCAAGCGGTACGCCAGCTTGTCGACGTCCTCAGGGCGGTGGTAGACGACGAGGCTGGGCTTCATCGGGTGGACCCGGATGGCGATCATCGGGCTGCGGCCGTACTTGATGCCGGTGAAGCAGAGCGCGCGCTGCGTGTTCCAGCCGTAGACCCGGACGTAGTCCGTGGCGTTGAGGGTCGCGATGGCCTTGATGGAGTCGATGAGGGTGTAGCCCTGCACCGACTTCTCGGCGAGGTTGGCCAGCACCAGCGCCCGGCCCTCGATGCGCTCCACGAACTCGGCGGCGGGGACGTTGCGCCGGTACTCGCCGATGGAGAGGATGCCCTCGGTGGGGTTCATCAGGGAGTGGTAGCGGGCGACGACGTGGCCGCCGCGCGCCTCGTCCATGTCGACGAGGGCCTCCACCAGGCGCTTGACGGTGGCGATGCCGGGGCTCTTGCGGCGGCCCGACTCGTAGTCCGACACGACGCTGGGGTTGACCTCCAGCCGCGCCGCCAGCTCCGACTGGTTGAACTGGAAGGTCTCCCGCCACTTCCTGAGCGTGGCGCCCGGCGACTGGCTGAGCGTGATCTCGCCCGCCATCTTCTCCAGCAGCGCCTCCTTCACGCCGCACCGACGGGGAGGCGGGGGTTTAGGCGTTTCGGCAGAGCGCGAAGGCGGCGTCGTCGGAGGCCGATGCTTGAGGGCTCTCTGAACCTGCTGCTGGCCGGAGACAGAAGGTTCGCGCCTCTCCATTCCACCGATTTCGCCGCTTGCGCCGAGTCTGACCTCCAGCCGGCGGATGGGGAAGGCGCGGCAAAGGAAGACGACCCTGAAGCGGAACGGCAGCAAACCCTATCTCATCCCCTGCGGCTTCCCTGGCCCGATGAGCCCGACCGCCGAAGCCCTCGCGACCAGTGAGAGCGACCTCCAGGCCTTCCTCGCCCGCCTGGAGCCCGCCGCCGCCGTCCGCGTCCGCACGCTTGCCCACGCCTGGAAAATCGCCGGCGGGACGCTGTCGGTCGGCCGCCTGAGCATCCGCCTCACCGCGGGACCCGACCCCGCCCATCCCTACACGGCCGGCACCCTGCACGCCCACGGCGCCACGGCCACGCTGGAGCTGAGCCGTGTCCTGCTGCATGCGCACGGCGTCACCCCTGAGGCGTGGCTGGCGTGGTGCGACGAGCGGCCCGAGCTGCGCGGGCACGGCTTCGTGGCGCAGGCCAAGTTCCCCGCCGTCCGCCTCGACGCCCTCCCCGACGCGGCGCTCGTCCGCCTGGCGCTCGGCCTGCGCGACCTGGCCCAGATGCGCCCGGGCCCCGCCGCCGGCGAGAGCGCACCGCACGCTTGAAGCGGGCCGCACAGCATCCTGGCGCGTGGAGGACCCGGCAGGCCGCACGTTCGACCTCTTGGTCATCGGTGGGGGCATCAACGGCTCCGCCATCGCCCGCGACGCCGCCCTGCGCGGCCTCTCCACCTGCATCGTCGAGGGCAGGGACTGGGGCGCCGGCACCAGCGCAAAGTCGAGCAAGCTCGCGCACGGCGGCCTGCGCTACCTGGAGCAGTTCGAGCTGGGCCTCGTCCACGAGGCGCTCCGCGACCGCGAGCGGCTGCTGCGGCAGGCCCCCCACCTGGTGCGTCCGCTGCGCTTCGCCTACCCCATCTACCCAGAGGTGGCCGCGCGCCGCACCGTGCGCGTCGGTCTCTGGCTCTACGACGTGCTGAGCTGGGGCAAGGCGCTGCCCAGCCGCAAGTACCTCGACCGCAGGCAGGCCCTCGCGCTCGTGCCCGGCCTGGAGCCGAAGGGCCTCGCCGGCGCCGCGACCTTCTTCGATGGCCAGATCCAGCACGTCGAGCGCCTCGTCGTCGAGTCCGTCGCGCAGGCGCAGGCCCACGGCGCCGTGGCGCTCAACCACACCCGGGTGGAGCGCATCCTGGTCGAGGGCGAGGGCGCCTCCCGCCGCGCCGTCGGCGTCGTGGCGGTGGGGGAGGACGGCGTGCGCCGCACCCTGCGCGCCAAGGCCGTCGTGAACGCCACCGGCTGCTGGGTCGACGAGGTGCTGGGCCCGCTCGCCGCCGGCAAGCCGGCCAAGGTGCGCAAGACCAAGGGCATCCACCTCGTCGTGCCCAAGTTCACCGACACCGCCGTCATGGTGCGCAACCGGGACGGCCGCAGCTTCTTCATCCTGCCGTGGCAGGGCCAGTGCGTCGTCGGCACCACCGACACCGACTACGAGGGCGACCCCTTCGCCGCCAGCGCGACGCCGCAGGACGTCGCCTACCTCCTCGACGCCGCCAGCCGCTACTTCCCCGACGCCCCGCTCGACCAGGTGCGCTACACCTACGCCGGGGTGCGGGCGCTCGTCAACGAGGCCGGCGTCACCGAGTCCAACGTCACGCGGCGGCACATCCTCTACGACCACGCGGCGAAGGACGGCGTCGCCGGGCTGTGGACGCTGCAGGGCGGCAAGATCACCACGGCGCGCACCCTCGCCGAGGCGTGCGTCGACCGGGTGGCGCGCAGCCTGGGCTGCCCCGAGCTTGCGCGCCTCCACCCCACCCGCACGGCGCTGTTCCCCGGCGGCGCCGAGGCGTGGAAGACGTTCCGCGAGGAGGCGATTTACCGCGCCCGCGCCATGGGCATCGACGACACCCCCGCCGCCGCCCTCGTCGACCTCTACGGCGTGCGCTGGCTGGAGGTGGCCCGCTGCGACCCCCGCCCCGAGGCGCTCCAGCGCCTCCACCCCGACCACCCCACCATCGGCGCGCAGGTGACGTTCGCCGTCCGCAGCGAGCAGGCGACCCACCTCGCCGACGTCCTGCTGCGCCGCACGCTCCTCGGCCTCGCCCCCGGCGGCAACCAGGAGGCCGCCCCGGCCGTCGCGCGCTGGATGGCCGGGCTGCTGGAGTGGGACGCGGCGCGGGAGCGCGAGGAGCTGGCGGCCTACCGCGCCGAGTGCGCCGTCCTGGCCGTGCCCCGCGAGCCGGTCGTCACCGTGCCGTAGCAAATAGCTGTCTTTGCTATTCGGCAACTGAGGGCTCCAGGGATCGTACGACATTGCCGATGACGGGTCCGCCACTGCTATGGTTCTGAACTCTGGAGCGTTATCCAAGAAAACGCACCCTTAATCGACTGCTGCACCTGCCAGAGCCCGACGACCTTGCACATCGGTGCCCTCACGTTCGTGATCCTGCTGCTTCCATGGGTCCAAGGAATCTCACCTCCAGAAGGCCTCAGGACCCTTCCACCACGCCTTGAGGCGGACTGCAGCGAGGGCGGCCGTCTTCTCGA
>JBHELM010000091.1:0-7527 GCA_046352715.1 Thermoplasmatota archaeon
AGCCCGTCCTGGAGCCCATCGAGCGCCTGCGCGTGGCCTGGAAGGACGCGGGGCTGGCGCGCAGCCGCCTCGCCGAGCTGGCGCCGGGCCAGTCGCTTGCCTTCCCGGAGACCAGCAGGCCGCGCGAGACCCTGGCGCACATCCTGCGCCCGCCGCGCCCACAAGCCCGCGTCCGCGCCACGCTGCCTTGAGGCCCAAACCGCGATTTCGCGGATGAGCACCACAACGCCTTGAAGGCAACCCGCGGTCGCCGCCCCCGTGCAGGAGTGGCCCAAGGACTTCAACGACCGCCTCACGGCGCCGCTGCCCAGTTGGCGCGACCTGGTGCGCATCCTGCGGCAAGGCGGCTTCAAGGGCCTCAACCACCCCGAGCGCGACGCCCACAAGGTGCCCCGGCTGGGGGGGCCGCTGCCGCCGGTGCCGCCGGGAGGCATCGGGCTGACCTGGGTCGGCCACGCCACCTACCTGGTGCGCCTCGGCGGCCTCAACATCTTCACGGACCCGGTCTACTCCGACCGGCTGCCCGGCCGCATCCAGCGCCTCGTCCCGCCGGGGCTCGCGTTCGAGGAGCTGCCGCCCATCGACGCCGTCGTCGTGAGCCACAACCACTACGACCACCTCGACGCGAAGACGGTGAAGCGGCTCGGCCCCCAGGTCCACTTCTTCGTCCCCGCCAAGCTCGCGCCCTGGTTCCGCAAGCGCGGCCTGGCCAACGTCACGGAGATGGACTGGTGGCAGTCGACCGGCTTCAAGGGCGTCCGCTTCACCCTCGTCCCGTCGCACCACTGGAGCCGGCGCGGCCTGCGCGACACCAACAAGACCCTGTGGGGCGGTTGGGTGCTGGAGGCGGGCGGCCGCAAGGTCCACTTCGCCGGCGACACCGCCTACGGCACCCGCTTCCGGGAGGTCGGGCAGCGCGTCCAGGGCGTCGACGTCACCCTCATGCCCATCGGGGCCTACGCGCCGCGCTGGTTCATGCAGCACGTCCACCTCGACCCCGGCGAGGCGGTGCAGGCGGCGCAGGACCTCGGCGCGCGGCGGCTGGCCACGATGCACTGGGGCACCTTCGTCCTCACCCAAGAGCCCCTGCTGGAGCCGCTGGAGAAGGTGCGGGCGGCGTGGGAGAGGGCGGGGCTGCGGCGCGAGGACCTGCTGGACCTGGCCATCGGCGAGAGCCGCGTCCTCTGACCGGCGCCGGCGGACCGCGGAGGCCACGGAACCCGCGGAACCCGCGGAACTTCTTCCGTGACTTCCGCGCCCTCCGCGGTTCGGTGGGTGCATTTCGGCCGGCCAACCGCGAAACGACGCGAAGCCCGGAAAATTTCCCTAAAGTTTCGCGAGCTTTGCGGTCGACGCGGCGTGGTTGGAGCCCAGCCAAAGGTCCGCTGCAATCGCCGCCGGCTCACTGGGATTCCAGGAACCTAGCAGCCGCCGCCCTGCACGACGAAGCAGGCGAAGTCGTAGGTGACCGAGCCGACGCTCAGGGCGAAGACGCAGGTCAGGTAAACCAGGGTGGCGACGAAGCCGACGGCGCCGGGGCCGCCGCCGTTGGCGCACGCGAACTGGTCGAACGGGTTCTGGGGCAGTGGCCCCTGCGCCGCCGGGGTCGGGGCGAAGGCGATGGCGGCCATCAGGCCGGCGAGGGCGATGGGAAGGACGCGCACGCTCGCAGCCTCCTAGCAGCCGCCGCCCTGGGCGGTGGTGCAGGCGAAGTCGTAGGTGTAGTAGCCGACGCTGAGGGCGTAGCCGCAGGTGAGCAGCCACAGGGTGCCGACGAAGCCGATGAGGCCACCACCGCCGGGGCCCCAGATGCAGGCGACGTTGTTGAACGGGTTGGGGGGCAGGGGCCCCTGCGCGGCGGCGGTGGGCGCAACAGCGACGGCAAGCATCAGGAGGGAGAGGGCGATGGCAAGGGTGCGCATGGGGTTCACTCGGGACAACGTCCCAGCGCGGAATCGGCTTGAGCCTCTAGCGTTTTGTGGACAAAGTGGGCCCACCAACGGCGATTTTGGAGAAACCGGGAACCGGCCATCTCCCTCCTGGACCGCGAAGGGCGCGCAGCCCAGGAAGCCCCCCTTTTCCCCTGGTTCGCGCCGTTCGCGGCCGAGTCGCCAGGAAGGCGTTGCCCGTTTATTCCTCACTACCTACGAGGGAACCACGAATTTCACGAATTTCACGAAACCAAAGGGGTCGTTTTTCGTGCAATTCGTGAAATTCGTGGTTCCCCCAAACGCCAGACTGAATTTCCGGGCAAGGCCCGCCAGGAACGAACCCTTTTCCGCCCCCAGGAAGTGGACGCCTGCGTGACGGGCCTCCCGAACCTGCCCGGCCTCCCCATCGCGGGCGCGGCCGGCGAGGCGCCCGGCGGCCGCCCCCGGCTCCCGGAGTGGTTCAGGGTGAAGGCCCCCGGCGGCCCCGCCTACGCCGCCATCAAGCAGGCGCTGCGCGAGCGCGGGCTGTCGACGGTGTGCGAGGAGGCGCGCTGCCCCAACCTCGCGGAGTGCTGGAGCGGCGGCGCGGGCGGCAAGGGCGTCGGCACCGCCACCCTCATGGTCATGGGCGGCACCTGCACGCGTGGCTGCCGCTTCTGCTCTGTCCCCAGCGGCCGTCCCGGCGCGCTCGACCCCGAGGAGCCCCGCAAGGCGAGCGAGACCGTGGGCATCATGGGCGTCGGCTACGTCGTCGTCACCTGCGTGGACCGCGACGACCTGCCCGACGGCGGCGCAGACCACTTCGGCCGCGTCATCGAGCGCCTCAAGGCCGACCACGAGGACCTCCTGGTGGAGGTGCTGACGCCCGACTTCGCGGGCGACACCAAGGCGCTCCAGCGCATCGTCGCGGCGCGCCCCGACGTGGTGGCCCACAACGTCGAGACCGTGCGGCGCCTGACCCCGCTCATCCGCGACCGCCGCGCCGGCTACGACCAGAGCCTGAAGGTGCTGCGCGTCTACAGGCAGCTTGGCGCCCGCTTCACCAAGACCAGCCTGATGCTCGGCCTCGGCGAGACGGAGGAGGAGGTCCGGGAGTGCTTGCGCGACCTGCGCGACGCCGGCGTGGACATCGTCACCTTCGGCCAGTACCTTCGCCCCACGCAAGAGGCACGCCACGTGCCGGTGCTGGAGTTCGTCCATCCCGACCAGTTCGCGCGCTACCAGGCGATGGCCGAGTCCATGGGCTTCCTCTACGTCGCCTCCGGGCCGCTGGTGCGCTCCAGCTACAAGGCGGGCGAGCTGTTCCTGGAAGGGATGATCCGGGGCGCCAACCCGCTGCAGCCCCCCAGGCAGGCTTAGGCGCCACCGTCCCCTCCATCGCGGGCGGGCTTCGGGGAGGTTAAGTGCGGCGGGGGCCCTGCGCGCCCATGGACATCCAGACCGCCGCCAGCGTGGGCCAACTGGCGGCCATCCTGGCCGCCCTCGCCATCGGCGCCGTCTACGTCCGCCAGAGCGAGCGCAAGGCGCGCAACCAGGCCGCCATCGACCTCATCGACTCGTTCAGCCAGCCCGACGTCCGCCGCGCCTACCCCCTCGTGCGCGACCTGCCGGACGCCTGCGAGCCCGACGAGATCCGCGTCCACCCCGAGCTGCGCGCCGCCGCCGAGACGATGGACTTCTTCTTCGAGTCCAAGGGCATGATGGTCAACCGCGGCGCCATCCCGCTCGCCGAGTTCGACAGCGTCCTCGGCGCAAGCTGCCGCATGTCGTGGCGCAAGCTCGCCCCCTACATCCTTCAGGAGCGCGAGCGCAGCGGGAACACCAGCTATGGCGAATGGTTCGAGTGGCTGGCCACCGCCCTGGGCACCGCGGAGCCCGGCAAGGGCGGCGCGCACCCGATGGGCGAGGCCGCGCAGGGTTCCTGATGGCCGTCACCGATTCCCTCCCCTACTTCCAGCTCGCGGGCCAGATCTCGCTCGTCGTGGGCGCCTGCTTCGCGTTCTACCAACTCCTGCAGGTCGAGCGCGGCCGCCGCGAGCAGACGGCGCTCCAGACCGTGACCTCGTTCAACACCCAGGAGTTCCGCGACGCCTTCGCCAAGGTCTACACCCTCCCCCTCGGCGCCACGGCGGAGCAGGTGCGGGAGGCCGGCCTGGAGGAGGCGGCGACGACGGTGATGATGACCTTCGAGATGATGGGCGTCCTCGTCCACAGTCGCATGGTGCCCGTCGAGACCGTCGACCAGGCCATCGGCGGCTTCGCCCGCGAGTCGTGGCGGCGGCTGGAACACTACGTCAAGTGGAAGCGCGAGGCGGTCCAGTCGGCGCGCTGGGGCGAATGGTACCAATGGCTGTTCGAGCAATTGGCCCAGGACCCGCGCCGCGCGATGCCGGCGTACGAGGCGTTCCGGGGCTGGAAGCCGGAGCCGTACAAGGCTTGGCTTCGCCGTTGACTCCCGAACCACGGATTGGCTCCTCCAACCGCGGAGGTCGGAACAAGTCCGTGCGCTCCGCGTCCTCCGCGGTTCGGTGGGCGCGAACATTTCCTCAAGCTTCGCGGGTTTCGTGGTGAGTGATAGGCATCCGTGGAATCCGTGGTTTAGGTGTGGACGCGGTTCGGGTCCGGGAAGTCGCGGTAGAGCGCCGAGCGGAAGTTGACGACCTTGCTCCAGACGGCAGCGTGGAGGCGCTCCATCTCGCCGGTGCGGGGGGTGACGTGGTCGAACGCCTGCTCCAGTTGCGCCAGGTTGCGGGTGCGGACGTGGACGTGCCACTCGCCAATTTCCGGCGGCCCGAAGCCGAGCTTGCGGCGGGCGATGCTGTGGCCCTCCAGGAACCCCTTCTCGCGCAGGTTGCCGAGCATGGCGTCCACGGCGGCGGTGAACTCCAGGTCCTTGGTGCCGGGCCGCAGGTCGCACCAGATGTGGTAGTGGTCCATGGCGCCCCCGCAGCGGGCGGCGGGACTTGAGCCCGACCTCGGACAGGTGCCAACCCTCTGCGATGGAACAACGAACCACTGGAACCCCGCATCGACAGCAAAACGTCTCTGTGGGTCCAGTGGGTTCATTGTTCAGTCAGAAAACGCATGAAAATCGACTCATGCGTTCTGGGGCACCCTTAAACCGAGGCACTCCGTCCCCTGTCCTGAGCCCCATGGCCGAGAAACCCTTGACCATCCTGGAGAGCAAGAAGAAGGACCTGGAGCTCGACCTGAGCGACACGGACCTCCGCAAGCTCCACGCCACGATGGTGCGGGTGCGCAGGATGGACGAGAAGCTCATCCTCCTCCAGCGCCAGGGCCGCATCGGGTTCTACCTCTCCTGCCTCGGCCAGGAGGCGTGCCACATCGGCGCCGCCTACGCCCTCAACGAGGACGACTGGATCTACCCCCACTACCGCAACCCGGGCACTCCCCTCCTGCGCGGCGTCTCGATGCAGCGCATGGTCCACCAGTGCTACGGCAACGCCGAGGACGAGATCAAGGGCCGCCAGATGCCGGTCCACTACTCGTTCAAGGACATCAACTTCTTCTCCATCTCGTCGCCGCTGGGCACCCAGATCGTCCAGGCCGCCGGCACCGCCTACGCGATGAAGCTCAAGGGCACCAAGCAGGTCGCCATGACCTCGTTCGGCGACGGCAGCAGCAGCGAGATCGACTTCCACAGCGGCATGAACTTCGCCGCCGTCACCAAGTCCCCCTGCATCTTCCTGCTGGAGAACAACCAGTACGCCATCTCCGTCCCGAGCGCCAAGCAGAGCGCCTCCGAGTCCTACGCCATCAAGGCCGCCGCCTACGGCATGCCCGGCGTCCAGGTGGACGGCAACGACGTCCTCGCGGTCTACAAGGTCACCAAGGACGCCGTCGACCGCGCCCGCCGCGGCGAGGGCCCCACCCTCATCGAGCTGGTCACGTTCCGCATGGGCGCCCACAGCACCTCCGACGACCCCAGCCGCTACTGCCCGCCCGAGCTCTTCAAGGAGTGGGCCGCCAAGGACCCGCTCAAGCGCTTCGAGGCCTACCTGCTCAGGAACAAGGTCCTCACCCAGGCCGAGATGGACAAGCTGGCCAAGGACGCCGTGGCCGAGGTCGAGGAGGCCATCAAGAACGCCGAGAAGGCGGCCCCCGCCCCCGAGGTCGGCACGATGTTCGACGACGTCTACGAGGCGCTCCCCGAGCTGCTTCTGACCCAGCGCGACGACATGCTGCGCGACTACAAGGAGCACGGCATCCCCGGGAGCCACTGAATGCTCGCCTTCCTTCCCCTCAAGCTCCTTCTCCTCGCGGGCGGCGTCTGCGCCGTCTGCATCTACTGCAACGGAGGCCTCTAGCATGACGACCATGACCCTCATCCAAGCCGTGACGCACACCCTCGACCAGGCGATGGGCCGCGACGAGAACGTCGTGGTGCTGGGCGAGGACGTGGGCAAGAACGGCGGCGTCTTCCGCGCCACCGACGGCCTGTGGGCCAAGTACGGCGACGCCCGCGTGCTCGACACGCCACTCAACGAGTCGCTCATCATCGGCGCCGCCATCGGCATGGCCACCTACGGCCTGCGCCCGGTGCCGGAGATCCAGTTCCAGGACTTCATCTTCCCCGGCTTCGACCAACTGGTCTCCGAGGCGGCGAAGATCCGCTACCGCAGCGGCGGCCAGTACACCGTCCCCATGGTCGTCCGCACCCCCTACGGCGGCGGCATCCGCGGCGGCCACTACCATAGCCAGAGCGGCGAGGCCTACTTCGCCCACACCCCCGGCCTCACCGTGGTCATCCCGAGCAACCCGCACGACGCCAAGGGCCTCCTCCACGCCAGCATCGCCTCCAATGACCCGGTCATCTTCATGGAGCCCAAGAAGATCTACCGCGCCGTCAAGGCCGACGTCAGCGAGGAGTTCTTCACCGAGCCCCTCGGCAAGGCCAAGGTGGTGCGCGAAGGCGACCACGTCACGCTCGTCAGCTATGGCGCGATGCTCCCGCTCTGCCTCGCCGCGGCCGACTCCGCGGAGAAGTCGAAGATCTCCTGCGAGGTCATCGACCTGCGCACCATCAACCCATGGGACCGCCAGACGGTCCTGACGTCGGTGCGCAAGACCGGCCGCTGCGTCGTCGTCAACGAGGCACCCCTGACCGCCGGCTTCGCGGGCGAGGTCTCGGCCACCATCGCCGAGCACGCCCTGGAGTACCTGGAGGCGCCCATCAAGCGCGTCACCGGCTACGACACGCCGTTCCCCTACACGCTGGAGAACCTCTACATGCCGAATGCCAACAAGGTGGTGGCGGCCATCGAGGAGACCATCAACTTCTAGGCATCCAGGACATGACCCCAATGACATTCAAGTTCAAGCTGCCCGACATCGGCGAAGGCATCCAGGAAGGCGAGATCGTCCGCTGGATCAAGAAGGAGGGTGACCACGTCAACGAGGACGAGCCGTTCGTCGAGGTGATGACGGACAAGGCGACCGTCGAGTTGACGAGCCCCCGCAAGGGCACCATCGCCAAGCAGCACCTGAAGGAGGGCGAGATGGCGAAGGTGGGGCAGGTCATCGTGGAGATCGAGGAGGGAGGCGCGTCCGCCTCTGCCCCTGCGCAGCCTGCGGT
>JBHELM010000092.1:0-9040 GCA_046352715.1 Thermoplasmatota archaeon
AAAAGCTCACTCCGTTGAATCCGTGCAATCCGTGGTTTGGTAGGCGCCCTGAGCGTTTATCCACCCGCCCAAATTCTCGGCAGCGTGGCGTTGCGGGTCGGGGTCTTGGCCGTGCAGGGGGCCGTCAGCGAGCACCTCGACGCCCTGCGCCGCGCCGCCGCCAAGCGGGGCATCGAGGTGGAGGCGGTCCTGGTGCGCACCGCCGACGACCTGCGCGGCGTGCATGGCCTCGTCTTGCCGGGCGGCGAGTCCACCACCATCAGCCGCCTGCTGCGCTCGGGCCACCTGCAGGAGCCGCTGCTGGAGCGCGCCAGGCGCGGCGACCTCGCGGTGTTCGGCACCTGCGCCGGCCTCATCCTGCTCTCCAGCCGGGCCGTGCACGGCGTGGCGGACAAGGACATCCGGCTCCTCGGCCTGCTCGACGCCGAGGTGGACCGCAACGCGTTCGGCCGCCAGAAGGACTCGTTCGAGACCCACCTGCACGTCGAGGGGGTGGGCGACATCCCGGCCGTCTTCATCCGGGCCCCCGTGCTGACGCAGGCGTGGGCGCCCACCGAGGTGCTGGCCCGCAACGGGCGCGGCGTGGTGGCCGTGCGCAAGGGCCGCATCCTGGGCACTGCGTTCCACCCCGAGTTGACGCCGGACACGCGGATGCATGAATTGTTCCTGGAATTGGTGCGCGAGGCGGCGGCGTCCGGCGTGGCGTGAGGGGTCGGCGCGCTGGGCCCCCTCCCCCTCCCTCCCAGCCCTGCCAGGCGTCAGGCGCCCTGCCGCGCCTTCCTGAGCAGTTGCTCGAAGTGGTCGATGGACTTGCGGTAGTTCTCGATGGCGAGGTGGAAGTGCGCCTCGGCGAAGTTCCACGCCTTCGACAGGTCGCCGTAGCGCAGGCGGTAGGCGCGCTTGCGGTCCGGCCGCCCGTCGTCCTCGCCCTCAACATCGATGACCAGGTCTTCCACCAGGTCGTAGTCCTTCAGCTTGGCCAGGTGGCGGTAGATGCTGGGCATGGTGGTGCCGCACGCGGCCGCCAGCTCCTCCATCGTCCACTCCTTCGTGGGGTGGAGGAGGAAGCAGTCGTAGAACAGCTTGAACGAGATGCCGTGGTCTGGTCCCTTGCGGCCGGTGTAGCCGATCATCTGGAACAGCACCTTCGCCAGGCGGACGGGGTCGGTCTCGCCGGTCAGCGGGGCGTGGCTGACCACCTGGAGCTCGAAGGCCATGCGGCTTCGACCCTCGGGCCGTTCAAGGGGTTTGCGAATCGGTTGCGTTCAGCGCGACACGACCAAACCACGGATTCCACGGATTGCAGAATGGAAGTTGCCCTCGCGGGCTCTCGGACAACAAGTCGCGTTGACACATTGGCGCCCAGGCAACTCCGTGCAATCCGTGGTTGGTCAGGATTCAGGCGGCCCGGGCGGAGGCTGGAAGGGGTCGGCGCGCAGGTGGCGGCGCAGCAGCCAGGCAAGCAGGGCCATCAGGGCGGCGAAGCCCAACAGCGCCAAGCCGAGGGTGCCGCCGTCGTCGAGGAAGCTGTGGTCGGCCGGCGGCGAGGTGCTTGTCGTGCCGGTGTCGTTGGCCACCAGGGCGGCCGCGGGGGCCGCGTCGTGGGTCGGGGTGCCCGACGCCGTCGAGGCGCCCGCGCTGGGCCCGCTCGTGGAAGTGGAGGTCTGGGTGGAGGAAGCGGGGGCTGGGGAGTCCTGTTCGGGGGCGTCCGCCATGGGCGCTGTCATCCTGTCCAGCTCCCCCTCGGGGGTGCCCGTGAGCGGCGGGACGTTCGTCTCCAGGGCGACGTAGAGGGCGCGCGCCAGCATCGCCATCCCGCCGCCCGCCGCCGCGACGCCGAGCCCCAGCAGGACGTTGAACGTGGTGGTCTCCTGCGGGTGGAGGAGCTTCTGGCCGCGCCAGGTCAGCTCGTAGTAGATCCACTTGCGCCCCTCGTCGTCGCGCTTGCGCACCAGCTCGGCCGCCGTGAGCAGTTGGAGGTGCTCGTGGACGGTCGCCTTGTTGAGGCTGAGGTCGCGGCTGATCTCGGTGAGGGTCTTGCGCCGCTCGTCGAGGGAGCGCAGGACGGTGAGGCGCGTCGGGCTCGCCAAGGCCTTGAAGGTCTCGGCGTCGAGGGTGATGCGCACCACGCTCCCCATCCGGGGGCGCGGGGGTATAACGGTTTGCACATGGTTGGGCGGTTTCCCTCTGATGGGCCCAAGGTCCCTGTGGCCTGGCGCCAGCCTCGCTGTTCCGGGCCGGACCTCAGTGAAGGTAACCCAGGGACTGGCCCCAGTCGTTGGCGCCCCAGCACTTCACGTCCCCGTTCGAGAGCAGGGCGCAGCCAAACTCTTGGCCCATGCTCACCGAGACGGCGTTTCCTCCTGAGTACCCTGTTCCCCCTCCACGGTTGTTGGCCCCCCAGCACTGGACGTTGCCGGTGGTCAGGAGAGCACAGGTGTCCTCGATACCAGAGCTGACCTCCACTGCCAGGCCTCCCGTGTAGCCAGCGGCCTGCCCATAGACGTTGAATCCCCAGCAGCTGACGTTTCCGGTAGAGAGGAGCGCGCACGAATGATACCAACCGGCACTGACGGCGACGGCGTTCCCGCCCGCGTATCCTGCGGACTGGCCATCCGTGTTGTCACCCCAGCACTGGACGTTCCCCGTGGAGAGCAGAGCGCAGGTGTGGCGCCATCCAGCGCTCACGGCGATGGCGTTCCCGCCCGAGTAGCCTGCGGCCTGGCCGTAGATGTTGCTGCCCCAGCAACTGATGTTGCCGGTGGAGAGGAGCGCGCAAGCGTGGCCGTCGCCCTGGTCGAGTGCGACGGCGTTGCCTCCCGAGTACCCATTCCCTTGGCCGTAGAAGTTTGACCCGGTGCAGATGACGTTCGCGGTCGTGAGGAGGGCACACGAGGTGCCGCCATCCACGCTCACGTCGACCGCGTTCCCTCCCGAATAGGGCGTGGATTCGCCATAGAAATTGCGTCCCCAGCAAGTGATGTTGTGGTCCGAGAGGACCGCGCAGGCATGAATTCCTCCAGCGCTCATGGCCACGGCGGGCCCCCCCACCGCCGAAGCGCAGACCGCGACAGGCGAGGCGGCGGGTGGGATGCACACGCTCGCGGCGTGCGCCGGCAGGCCGGCGGCAGGCAGCAGGACGACGAGAAGGATGGCTGGGGCAAAACGCATCAGGAGACCTCTGCGGGGCAGAGCCTCCACGCGGTAAAGACATTCCCACTCTTGGCGCAACTCCTTTCACGGCGGGAGGACGGAGCCAATGGGCGACGCGGATCACACCGACACGTCGACGCCGCGGAACAGAAGGTGCGGGACGCGCGCCCCGGCCATCTGCTTCGCCTCCTTGCTCACGCCGTCGAGCCGCTTCAGCAGCTCCGGCAGGTTGCCGCCGAGGGCGATCTCGGTCACGGGCCCCACCACCTCGCCCTTGCGGATGCGCCAGACGCCCGGCGCCGTCACGGAGAAGTCGCCGGTGGTGACGTTCGCGGTGTGGGCCCCCAGCACCGAGTCGACCAGGTAGCCGTTGTCCACACCCTCCAGCAGCGACCCCAGCGGCCGGGCGCCCGCGCCGGAGAGCACGAGGTGGTGCGTCCCGGTCTCGACGCGGGACTTGAAGTCGCCGCGCACCCCGCTGCGGGTCGAGGCGGCGCCGTGCTCGTGCGCGTCCCAGGCGTCGTAGAGGAAGTTCCGCAGCACGCCCGCCTGGACGATGGGCAGCGGCGCGGTCGGCAAGCCTTCGTCGTCGAACGGGACGCCGCCGACGGCCCCCTTGGCGCGCGAGTCGTCGAGGAGGCTGAAGCGCTTGTCCGCGACCACCTCGCCCAGCTTGTCGCTCCACACCGTCTTGCCGCGCCGCGCCTCGTCGCCGGTGGCGGCCGAGACGATAAGGCCGGTCACCAGCTCCTCCGCCGCCTCCGGCCGGAACACGACGTCCGCCTGGCCACCCGCCTTGACCGGGGCGGGCCGCAGCAGCGACGTGAGGGTCGCGGCGGCCTCCAGGGCGACGGCGCGGCCGTCCACCCCTGCGTCGTGGCGGGTCAGGCTCTCCCCCGCCGTCACGGAGCGCTTGCCGTCCTCCTGCACCAGCGCGGCGTAGGCGCCTGCCGTGGTGGCGCGGTCGGAGCAGGCGACCCCCTGCGTGCTGGCGATGGCGCGCCACTCCGCGTCCAGGCTGGCCCCGCCGCCGGAGACGAGCGACTTGGGCGCCCCCTCCTTGGCTCCCGCGAGGACGTCCTGCGCCATCCGCATCGCGAGGTCCACGTCGAGCGCCGCGACGTCGCCGCTCCAGCGCCCCGGGAGGGCGGCCGGCTTGCCTGCGACGGGCAGCTCGAAGCCTTTCTTTGGGGCGTGGCGCGACTGGGCGACGGCCTGGTCGAGCGCCTTGAGCGCGTCGTCCAGGTGCGTGAAGTAGGCAAAGCCGAGGCGGCCGCCCGCCACGACGCGCCACGCGCCGCCCATGCCCTGGCTCGCGGAGGAGCCAGAGATGGCGCCCTTCTCCAGCGACACGCTCAGGTCGACGCCGCGCTCCAGGTAGACCTCGGCCTGGAGCTTCCGGCGGGCCGCCTGCTCGGCCAAGCGCTCGGCGTGGCCGAGAAGCCCGTCGCCGGTCGCGCCTTCCTGGGAGCGTGGCGCCGCCACTGCCTTGCGGGCTGCCTTGGCGGCCCCCTTCGCAGGCGCCTTCGCGGCCTTCCGGGCGGCGGGGCTCATGCGGAGCCTCCGACAAGGCAGTCCTTGATGCGCACTAGCGGCCCGCCGTCGCACACCGGCACCCACTGGCCCTTGCCGCAGTAGCCCGGGTCGCCGAGGTGCTGCACGTCGCCGAGCGCGTCGATGTTGAGCAGCGTGGTGAGGATGTCGCCGGTCAGGCTCACGTCGCGCAGCGGCGCCCCGACGTGGCCGTCGCGGATTTCGTACGCCTCCTGGGCGTTGAAGAGGAAGGTGCCGCGCGCCGTGTCCACCTGGCCGCCGCGCGAGCCCTTGCAGTAGATGCCGTCCGCGACGCCGTCGAACAGCTCCTCCTCGGGGAAGTCGCCCGGCTCGATGAGGGTGTTGCTCATCCGCACCAGCGGCTTGCTGTGGAAGTCCTGCGCCCGCGCCGCGCCGTTGGGCGCCGCCCCGAGGTCCCCCGCGTGTTCGCGGTCGCACAGGATGCCGGTGAGGACGCCGTCCTGCAGGATGGGCTTGCTGCGCCCCTTCACGCCGTTGTCGTCGTAGGGGAAGCTGCCGAACGCGCCCGGGATGGTGGAGTCGTCGCGGATGGTGAGCCCCTCGATGCCGAGCCGCTGCCCCATGCGCCCCTTGAAGCAGGACTCCCCCGCCGCGATGAGGTCCGCCTCGCTGGCGTGCCCGACCGCCTCGTGCGCGAAGACGCCGGCAAGCTCGGGGTCGATGACGACGGTGCGGCGGCCCCCCTTCGCCGTCCTGGCGCCGAGCGCCGCCACGGTGGAGCGCGCCGCCTCGAACGCCTTCGCGACGGGGTCCTCGTCCGCGAACAGCTCCCAGCCCTTGGTGCCGCCGACGCGGGCGGAGCGGCCGGCCAGCTCGCCGCCGCGCCGGGCGGTGAAGTGGGCCTGCGCCACGCTGCGCACCAGGCTCCAGGTGAGGTCGGTGCCGTCGGAGTTGACGAAGCGCTTCGTGGTCAGGCTGTCGGAGTAGCTCGTGCTGACGTTGGTGATCTCGGGCAGGGCGCGGACCTGGGCCTCCATGCGGCGCAGCAGGTCCACCTTCTCCTCCACGCCGACCTTGCGCGGGTCCTTCTTGGCCTTCCAGTCGACGCGGCCCTTCAGGGTCGGCGCGTCGGCCAGCCGCACGGGCGCCTTGACGTGGGGCGCGCTGGCGCGGGCGAGGGCGACGCTGCGCCCGATGGCATCCCGCCACGACGCGGGCGACAGGTCGTTGCTCGACGCGAAGCCCCAGGCCCCCTCCACCAAGACGCGGACGCAGAAGCCGCCCTCCATCCCCGCCACCAGGCCGCGCAGCTCGCCGTCCTCGATCTGGATGCGGTTCTCCTCGCGGCGCTCCAGGCGCGCCTCGGCGTAGTGCGCCCCCGCCTTGCGCGCGGCGTCCACGGCCTGCTGCTCGTCCACGCCGCGGCACTTGGAGGTGGGGGTTAGGCGTTGTGGAGGGAGAGGGTCGCCTGCCCCTCCGCGTCCTCGCCCACCACGACGGCCTGGCCAAGCTCCTCGCGCAGCCCTTCCAGGTGGCTGATGACGAGGACCTGCGCGTAGAGGCCGCCGAGCTGCTGGAGCGCCCCCACCACCAAGTCGCGGTGGGCGCGGTCGAGGCTGCCGAACACCTCGTCCAGCGCCAGGAAGCGGATCTCCGTGCCGCCGCGCTCGGCCAGCATCCGGCTGACCGCGAGGCGCAGCGCCAGGTGGACCATGTCCTGCTGCCCGCCGCTGAAGCGGTCGAGGGTGTAGGGCGTCCCGCCGTCGGCGACGAACACCTCGTAGTCCTCGCTCAGGCGCACCTCCGTGAAGCGGCCGCCCGTGAACGCCGCCAGCAGCCGCCCCGCCTCATGGCTGACGGCGGGCCCGACGCGGCCGACGAGGTGGTCGCGGAAGCGCTCCAGCAGGCCCGTGCCCGGCACCTTGCCCACGACGGCGCCCCACTCGCGGGCCTCCACCTCCAGGCGGGCCTCCTCGGCGCGGGCCCGCTCCGCCTCCTCCGCCCGCCGCCGGCACGCCTCCACCCGCGCCCCCGCGTGCGCCAGCCGGCCCTCGGCCTCCCGGAGACGGGTGTGTGCGTCCCGTTCCTCCTGCTCCGCCGCCACAAGCTGCTGCGCCGCCGGAAGCTGGGCGGGGTCGAGCGGGGGAAGGGCAGAGGCCGCCTGGTGGCAAACCGCGGCCGCCTCCTCCCAGGCCTGGAACTTGAGGGCCTCCTCCCGCTCCAGCAGAGGGTGCTGCACGGCCAGGGCCTCCTGGCGGGTGCGCTCGTCGTGTCGCTGCCGGGCGAGGGCCGCCTCGCGCTGGATGCGCAGCAGGTCCGGCACGGGGCTGGGGTCCGGCGGAAGCGCCTGCTCAAGCTCGGCCAGGGCCGTCCGCTCGCGGGCGACGTCCTGCTCCAGGTGGGCCAACCGCTCGGCGTCGCGCTGCGCCTTCTCCTGCGCCGCCTGGAGCCGGCGCTGCTCGCCGCGCAGGACGGCGACCCGCTGCGCCTTCTCCTTCGCCGCGGGTTCCAGGGCGGCAAGCTGGGAGGCGAGCTGCTCCAGGCGGCTCCGGCTGCCGTCGCGCAGGAGGGACAGGCGCGCCCCGAGCGGCGCCTCGCAGGTCGGGCACGCCGCTTCCGGGCCGACGTGGTCGAGGTGGTGCAGGCGCGCGGCAAGCTCCTCCTGGAGGGAGCGCGCGACGGCCCGCCGCTGGCCCGCCTCCTCGAGGTCGCGGGCCAGGGCCTCGATGTCGGCCTCCAGGTGCGCCACGTCGCCGTTGAAGACCGGGATGGGGGGGAGGGCGGCGCGCTCGGCCTCCAGCCGCGCCACGCGCTGCGCCTGCGCCTGGAGGCTACGTGCTGCCTGGGCATGGCGCTTGCGGGCCTCCTCGTGCGCGAGGGCGACGCGGTGCAGCTCCTCCGCCGCCGCGAGGCTCTCATGGGTCGGGCCGGCGGCGGTGACCTTGGCGGCGGCGTCGCGGGCGGCCTGCGCCTGGGCCTTGGCGACGCGGAGGGCTTGGATGCAGAGCATCTCGACGCGCTCGGCGTTGCGCAGGGCGGCCTCCCCGACGGCGCGGGAGGCGGCGGCGGCACGGGCCGTGTCGAGGGCGGCGCGGGCGTTGGCAAGGTCGGCAAGGCCTTGGCCATGCGCCGCGGACGCCTGGGCCACGTCCGCCTCCGCCAGCCTGAGGTCGCGCGCCGCCGCACCTGCCTCCTCCTTCAGCCGGACGGGGTCGGGCAGGACCTTCCGCAGCGCCTCCAGGCCGGTCTCGGCGTCGCGGCGGGCCTGCCGGGCGCGCTCCACGGCGGCGTCCACCTGGTCGATGCCGAGCATCCGCAGCAGCAGCCGCTTGCGGTCTGCCGGCTTGGCGTCCGCGAGAAGGGAAAGCTCGCCCTGCCGCGCCACGACGGTGGTGAAAAAGGCGTCGCGCTCCATGCCGAGCCGCCGTTCGATGGCCGAGGTCGCCGCCTCCGACGAGCCGGCGCCGGGGGGCACGACCACCATGCCGTCGACCTCCAGCGTCGCCTGCGGCGTGAGGCCCTTGCCGCGCAACTCGCGCACGATGCGGATGGCCTGCCCACCCAATTCGAGTTCCGCCTCGACCTCCACGGGGTCGGCAGGAGCGGCGCCCTCCAGGCGGAGCAGCGGCTTGGCGGTGCGGGTGGCGGCGGGGCCGAACAGGGCGAACCCGAGCGCCTCCAGCAGCGTCGACTTGCCGGCGCCGTTGGGGCCGAGCAGCGCCGTCACGCCGTCAGGAAGCTCCAGGTCGGCGTCCTTGTAGCGGCGGAAGTTGCGCAGGCGCAGGCGGCGGACCTTCATGCGCCGGCGGCCTCCAGGACCGAGCGGGCCTTGGCCAGGATGCTGGCGCGCGGGGCGCCCTCCATCGGCTGCTGGGCGGCGAACGCCTCGAACTCCTGCGCCACGCTGCGAAGTTCGGCGGCGGCGCGCACGTCGAGGCCGTCCTGCGCCCACTCCAGCGCCACGTCGAGGTGCGCGCAGGCAGCACCTGCCTGGCGGATGGCGCGCAGGTCGATGACGCCGCGCAGCGCGGGGTCGATGGCCTGGACGCGGAGGCGGGCGACGGCTCCGGCGGGGACGCGTTCGATGGCGTCGAGCGCAGCCTGCTTCACCTGCGCCGCGTCGAGGCCGGCGGCGTCGATGGGCGGCAGGTCGGCGTAGGAGCGGCCCGGGAGGGCGCGGAACGTGACCTCCAGCCTCCCCCGCGAAACCACGGATTGCACGGACCCTTTCCGCTCCGTGCAATCCGTGGAATCCGTGGTTTGGTCGGGGGAAAGGCGCACGTCGAGGAAGCCCTTCTCCTGGCTGGTCTCGGCGATGCTGACGCGCTCCGGGGCGCCGCAGTACCAGGCGTTCTGCGCCACCTGCGTCGTG
>JBHELM010000093.1:0-7298 GCA_046352715.1 Thermoplasmatota archaeon
CATCGTCGAGGTCGACCAAGTGCTGGAGGGCATGACCGGCGCCCGCGTCGTCAGCGAGGTCGTCAAGAGCCTGGCGCCGCCCCGCGCGACGCTGCCCCCGGTGCGTTGAATGCCTCCCTTTGAAACCACGAATTTCACGAATTCCACGAAACCCGTGTTCGTTCGTGCAATTCGTGAAATTCGTGGTTCCGTTTGGGAGTGGTGTTGATGGGGCTTGGCAAGAGCGCCGCGCCGCTGCTCTGGCTCGGCGGGCTGCTCGCCGCCGCCGCGGTGGCCGCCGGCAACCTGGCCATCCTTGGCCTCGCGCTGGTGCCCCTCGGCCTCGTCGCCCTCTCCGCCGCTGCCCCCACGGCCCGGCTCACCCACGCGCACGTCGAACTGGACCCGCCCCGCGCCGTCACGGGCCAGGAGATGCAGGTCACCGTCCGCCTCGGCCTCGCGGGCCGGGGGCCGCTCCACGTCCGCATCGCGCTGCCGGACGCCTTCCGCCTCACCGCGGGCAGCAACACGCTGCACACCTGGGCGGAGGGGCGCGGCAACGCCACGCTCGCCTTCCGCGCCGCGTGCGACCGGCGCGGCGTCCACCGCGTCGGCCCCGTCCACGCCCAGGCCCCGAGCCCCTGGCTGCTCGGCGGGGCGCGCGCGATGGAGCTTGGCGAGCCGTTGCAGTTCCGCGTCGACCCGGTGGCCGCCCGCCTGCGCCGCTGGCCCGAGTCGCGCACCCGCGCCCGCCACCCGATGGCAGACATGGACGTGAGCGCCACCGGCGTCCTCACCGGCGAGTTCCAGGACATCCGCGCCTACGTCCGCGGCGACCCGCACCGCAGCATCAACTGGAAGGCGTCGGCGCGGCGCGGCGAGGAGTCGGGCGACCTCAAGCTGCTGGTGAACGACTACGAGCGCGAGGGGCGCCGCCAGGTCTGGGTCTTCCTCGACGCGCGCCCCGAGCTGGTCGGCACCAACCTGGACAACGGCCTGGAGCGCCGCATCGAGGCCGCGCTCGCGCTCTGCTCCTCGTACCGCCGCCGCGGCTTCGCCATCGGCCTCACCCTCTACAACCAGGCACCGGAGGGGACGCCCTACCCGGACAGCAGCGGCCGGCAGGCGCGCCGCATCCTGGAGATGGTGACGGCTCTCCCCAACCCGCCCGTGCAGGAGCCGCGCGGCCTCGCCGAGGCGGTGGCGTCCACCCGGGGCCACCTCCACCGCGGCGGCACGGTCGCCTACGTCATCACGAGCCTGCGCGGCGACGAGGAGCCCGGACTGCGCGCCCTGCGCTCCATCCTCGCCCGCCGCCGCGGCGCGCCCCCCATCGCCGTCGTCCACGTCGACCCCGCCGGCTTGCTGCCCGACGGCACCCGCAACGACCTCGCCCGCACCCTCGCCGCCCTCGACCGCCCCCACGTCGAGGCGGTCCGCCGCATCGGCATCCGCGCCGTGCGCTGGGACCCCAGCACGCAGGGCCGCTCCTCGCTTGTTCGGAGGCTGACGTCGTGAACGAGGGGGGAACCACGAATTTCACGAATTGCACGAACGCGCCCCTTCGTGTCGTTCGTGAAATTCGTGGTTCCTCGGAGGTGGCTGCATGACCTCCAGGCGTGACCTCGTCGGCCTGGCTGCGCTTGCCTGCCTCGCCGCCGCCGGGGCGCTGGAGGGCCTGCTGCTGGCACGCGGCCCCGTCATCAGCGGCTACACCGCCGTCCGCCTCGGCCCGCAGGGCATCTTCGTCGACATCACCTGGCTCTGCGTCCTCGTGCTGGGCGCGATGGGCGCGCTCGCCGGCCTCGCCTCCTGGCTGCGCACCCTCTTCCTCACCCTCGCAGCGGCCACGATGACCTGGAGCCTCGCCCGCGCCAGCCTCCACCCGTGGTGGCTCCTCAAGGCGTCGCAGCAGTGGCACACCCAGCCCCCGTCCCCCGCCACGATCGCCGGCCACGCCCTCGCCCTCGCCCTCGTGTGCGCCTCTGTCCTGCTCGAGGCGCTCGGCCGCCACCGCGACGCCATGGAGGCGCAGGGCATGGCGCCGGAAGCGGTCCAGCGCGACACCTGGCGCCTCGGCCTGCGCGGGCTCGGCACCGTTGGCGCCTGCCTCGTCCTCGCGTTCCTGCTGCCCGCCGTCCTCGACCCGCTCGCGTCGTCGTTGAGCGGCGCCGTGAAGGGGCCCGCCGCCTTCGCCGCGCTGCTGGTCTCCATGGCCGTTCTGCTCGTGGGGTTCGCCCTGCTGGCCAGCCCGGGACGGACGAAGCGCCAGCCCCGCCCAGAGTGACGGCGCGACCCCGCGCTCCGGCGCACTCAAATACCCCGGCCCTGTGGGCGGCTCGCCCGCGTCCCCCTGGGGATGCGCTCGACCCCTTGGGAAAGGGGCGGCTAGATGGCCGGCCGTCGCAGCAGCGACGGACGGCCTATCACCGCCCCGTGCCCCGCGGGGCACGGGGCGGTAGATCAGTTGGAAGATCGCGTCCTTGGCATGGACGAGGCCAGGGGTTCGAATCCCCTCCGCTCCACTTCGCAAAGCCCGCTGGGCCCCTGCCTGGTCCCCCGGGCACCCCACGGCTTTGTGACCACGGGGATGTGGCCTAGGGGTTAGGGCGGGGCACTCATAATGCCCAGGTCGCCGGTTCAATTCCGGCCATCCCCATGACTTTCCAGGAGTGGCGCGGGGTTTCCGCGTTGGCACTAGGGCAGGCATCCTGGCCGTGAAACGAGCCACGGCTTGGGCACTCCAGGCTTGACCGTGGCACGGTGAGGCCCGGGTCGGCCCGTTCTCCTGTTGGGCGCAGGACGCACGATAAAATGCCCCAGGAACCACGACCGGAGTTCATCGAAACCGAGTTGGCCGCCACGTTGGAGAGGTTCCGACGCTACTTGACGGGCACGCGCTTTGACCGCCGGAGGAAACTCCGCCCGAGCACGGCGACCTCCTACGTCGCCCGGATGCGCGGCGTCCTGCGGTGGACGCAAAACCTCGACCCGAGCGTGGAAGACGCCCAGGCTTACTTCGCCTACCTCTCCGAGACGGAGCACCAACCCTCGGACGCGACGAAGCGCGTTCGCTACTTCACGGTGAAGGCATGGTTTGAGTGGAAACGGCGTCCGCTCTCCGAGGCCGAGGAGCGCGCGTTCCTCGTGCCGCCGACACCTCACAATGCGCGCGAGGCGCCGCTCACGATGGACCGCATCCACGAACTCCTCGCCCGCATCCCGGACCGCCGCCGCTACGCCCTCGTGCGGACCCTGCTCGCCACGGGCCTGCGCCGCGCCGAGGTCGCCGCCCTCAAGGTCGAGCACGTAGACTTCGAGGCGCGCAAGGTGTGGGTGCCGGAAATCGGGGAGGACGGGCGAGCCGCGGCGAAGGGAGGCAACGGGGGATGGATCTGCATCTCGCGCCTAGCCCTCGACGCCATCGAGGAGCACCTAACGAGCCGGCGCCTGCGCCCCGATCCCGCGGCTCCCCTCTTTGAGTCGCTCCTCACGGGCGGCCACCTCACGCCCGACGCCGTGACGGACCTTGTGGGCAACCTCACGAAGCGATACCTCGGCCAACGGGTGACGTGCCACGAATTTCGGCACGCCTTCGCGTCCCACGCCGCGGCCGGCGGCGAAGGCAGGCCGCCAATGGGCATCACGGCCCTGCAACGCCAACTCCGACACAAAGACAAGAAAACGACGCTTCGCTACGTGCACGCGGTCGAGAATTTACAGGAAGCCTACGAGCGGAGCGCGCCGCCCTTCTAGCGCGCGCCCACGGTGCCGACAAAGAAAGACGGTTCGCGCGGCGGCTTGCCGCGGCAATGCGGCTTGTGGTCGGTGTAGACCTCGCGCCACGTCAGGCCGGAGAGGTCCGCCTCGTTCCACTCGCGTCCACATTGCGGGTATTTGTGTTTGGTGGCTTCGGTTGCCATCAAGGAAAAACTCGCCCGCACTTCGTTAAGACCGGCGCCGGGGAGGTTGGTGAAACCACTTGTGCCCAGGTCACGTCCAACTCCCAACGCTCGGCACAGACACAGGGTCGCTCGGCGGGCCACCGAAGGGAAGCACGCGCAGAGTGATGGAATGTTCTGGCGTGGGCTTGAAGCCGTAGAGAGGGATCTGGGAAGTGAAGGTGGCGTGCTCGCCACTTCGGAGCGTCAAGCCTTCGCCTGCACTTCGCCGAGTATGCACGCGACCGGGCGCCTCGTGCCTCTTTCCATCAGGGGTCGTAAATGCAAGGACGACCTGATGAGGAGCCGTCTCGCCCCCGCCTGTGTTGGCGGCCTCGAACAGTATCGCCACCTCGTCTCCCCCGCCGGCCCATCTCGGCGGGTTCACAACGCCAAGCGCGAGCCGCGGCTTCGCGCGCGTGTCCTGTTCGCGGAGCAACCTTTGTTGTTGGCGGGCGACAACAACAAGCACGGCGGTGAAGACGAGTCCGCCAACGGCCGAAAGCGCCTGGATGGCACCGGAGTGCCGGTCGAACCAAGACCAGTCGAACGCCACGACGCCCGAGAGTCGCGGGATGGAAAAAGCCCCCGCCACGAGCGGGCGGAAAGGCGGGCATCGGCCGTCATCAAAGGGGGAGGGGACCCCACCCGACCCCTTCTCGTGCCGTGCGCGGTGTTGCCCAAGCGGTGAAGAAGTAGCCCGCCTGGGCGTTCATCGGTTAAGATTCCTCGCCGCGCAAGGTGCGGAACTTCTCGCGGCGACCCGAGACGAGAACTTTCTTCATGTAGCGGAGGATGGACTGCCGACGCACGAGGAGCGCCGTGCGGAGCCACGGCATTGCGGCCGTCGGCTTGCTCTTGGCGCGCCACTCGGTTTTGGGGCCGGCGGGCGCGCCCACGTCATAGTTCCAAGTGCCGAACTCGGTCGCGCGGGCCTTGTGAATGGCCGGCGACGAAGCGGGCACGCCGACGCCGGTCGGGCGGTCGCCATCGCGAAACACCGTGATTTCCCTCTGGAGTTCACCGGTTTCCCGCGGCACTAGGGGCCGCGCCTCGGAGGCCACCTTGTCCGCGGCCCACTCAAGCATATCTCGTTGCGCTTCGGGATTTGCGCGCTCGTAGAGACGCCGCAAGAGCGCCTCTTGGCCATCAAGGCTCGCGCTCACCTTGAAGCGGAAGGGGCCGTTCGCCATCAGTCCAATCCCGGCTCGGCCGGAGCCGCGGCAGGCACAGGGTCCGGCGTGGCGACGGCGAACGCCCGCTTGTTGAGATTCAATTTGTTCATGTCAAACGCCCGTTTGGGGAAGAAGAGGGGAGAAGTTCACGCCGTCACGCCCAGGCGCCGGAGTTCCCGCATGAGGTCGTCCGCCTTGGCGCCATTCACGATGATGGAGCCGGGTTGGAAGACGACAGTGGTGCCCTTGGCGTCACTGGCGCCCGGCCTGCCCACTTGGACGCGTTCGGCCCCGTGCTCGCCGGCCAAGAATAGGCTCGGGCCACGCACGATGCCATCAAAGCCATGCGCGAAGCCGGGGACGCCTGCCTGCTTGAGGAGGGAGTCCCATTGCGTTGCGGGCGCGTTGGCCAAGACGAGGCTCTTGATGATATCTTGAAGCCGGGCGCGGGCATCCGTATTTGGGCCACCCGCGAAGATTTGCGCGGGGTTGCCGCGCTCATTGCCCGCCGTTCGCCCCATGAGGGCGTCTGCGATTGCGGCGCCGTCGAAGAGGCTCGCGTTGGCGTTGTTCGAGTAGGACCCCGCAGTGAACCCCGTCATCAATGAAACGATGTTGTGCTTGTTGGCTTCAAGGAAAGCAGTCAAGCCATCGTATTCCACGCCTTCCCGAGTGCGGAAGTTGGCACCGGGCATGGAGGAAGCCGAAGCCGTCGCCGAAGCGGCGTCCCGCGTTGCGTCGGCCTGCGCGCGCAAGGCGCGGCCAGTGGCATCTACACGCGCCGCAATGTCTGACTCCGTGAAGCCCAGGTCAAGTAGGCGCTTATGAAATTCTGAAGTGGCTTCCGACTTGTCGGCCGTGATCTCCGTTTGGTCACGGAGCGCCTTCGAGGACTTGAGCGCCTCGGCGGCGAGGGAATACTCGGCGCCTTTCACGTTCTCCAAGCGACCCGCGAGTGCACCGAGCGGTCCCTCGATGCGCGAGAGCTCCGTGAGTGTGGCGATGGAGAGCTTCTGGAGGTTTACGCCGAAGTCATTCATGCCCGAGGAAAGTGAGTCCTGAAGAGCCTTCGATTGCTCGATGATGGACTTCGACTGCGCCTCGTTCATCTGCCCGGCCTTGCGGGTGAGCACGTCCATATGGCGCTCGGCGTCGTCGAGCGTCTTCGACAAGTCGGCGCGCGCCTTCTCATCGACGGGCGAGACGAGCTTCGCCTTGGCTTCGCTCACCGTCCTCTGATACTCGACGATGCGAGCGGTGATTTCGGCGAGCGTGCCCGACGTTTCGATACGGCGCTCCTGCTCGGTGGCGATCCACTCGTCGGCGAGGTGCTTGTGAAGGTCTGAAGCGCCCTGCTCCTGGCCGCTAAGGCCTGACATCAGGCGGGACTGCTCGGCGTAGAGGCTTTGCAGTTTTTCCCGGTTCTTCGGGTTGTCACCGAAGTTCGGCCAGTCACCCCATCCCTTGAAGTCGATGTCGTCCTTGAGTCCCTCAATCTCGGACTTCAACTGTTGCAGGCGAAGACGTGTCGCTTCCAGGCGAGCGTCCGCACCGGCGGAGTTGAACGCGATGAGGCTCTCCGTCGTGCGGTCGGTGGACTCGCCGATGCCGTCCATCGCGGATTTGATGGCCGTGAAGCCGGCGACGACGCCGACCGCGGCGGCGCCCAAGGTGACGACGTTTGCAAAGGCCGCGGCAGCGGTCGCCGCGTTCCACTCCGCAGCGGTGAGCGCGCGCAAAGCCGCGACGGCGGCGGGCGCCTTCGTGGCGAGTTGCAAAGATTGGACGGCCACGAGGCCCATCGACATCTCGGCGCGAATTTGCGCCTTGTCGAGCGAGATGTGCGCGCGCTCCAGGTCTTGCGCGGCCTTGCGGGCCTGCGTGGAGTTGGCGCCGAACCTTGCGATGGCGTCGGAGTAGCGGTCCTGTGCGGCCCGCATGGAGTCCATGCTCTGAGTCGTCGAGATTTGCGCCAGGTCCAGGCGCGTGAAAAGGCGGCTCGCCTCCTCCACGGAGCGCGCGGAGGACATCATCGAGGCCGTGAGGGCGTCGGAGAACGATCGCACGCCCCGCTTCATCCCATCGACGCCCTGGTTGAAACCCGACAGGTCGAGGGCAACCTTCACTTGGAGGTCTTCATCGGCCATCTGGTTCACGCTCCTGGGGCTTCACGGCGCTCTCCACGGCGGCCATCTCGAAGGCG
>JBHELM010000094.1:0-3256 GCA_046352715.1 Thermoplasmatota archaeon
CCATCGTGGCCCGCGTCGTCCAGCGGCACGGCGGCCGCATCTGGGCCGAGGCGGAGGCCGGCAAGGGCGCGCGCTTCTGTTTCACCCTGTAGCCTGGATGCACGTTTGGCAATCCCCTTGACCATGGATGGCGTTGGATTCGTGTGGTTGCCAAGGTGCTCGTGGTCGACGACGAGCCGGATATCCTCGAAAGCATGGGGATGTGGCCGGTAGTGTCCCACGGCCGGGGCCGCAGCAGGCGCCGCGCCCGCGCCCTCGTCTTGGCGCCTGGCACGACGAGGGAGGGCAGCCGCGACTGGACGCCCTTCGGCTCCTCCGGCAGGTAGAAGATGTGCCCCCGCGGCCTAGCGGGGTGGCGGGAAGCCGAGCAGTGGGACCTCCGGGCGGCCGTCAGGCATGGCCACGCCCCTTGCCCGACGGCCCCTTTCCCCGCCTACGCCCACCGACCGGAGGCTCGGCGAGGAGGCTGACTTATCTACGCCACCGTCGAATTGGCGGACGCCCCGGACCCAGGGCGAGCCCAGCGAAGGGGGAGAGGGGGTGGAGGGCATCCGCCCAGCCCTGCGCGGACTGTCGGTTTCCGGACATTTTGAGGTGTCCGAACCGATTTCCGAGTGCACAGGACAGGATTCGAACCTGCGAATCACGAAGAAGAAGGCCCTGAACCTTCCGTCGTTGGCCACTTGACTACCTGTGCGTGGGGTTGGGAAAAGGAGGGGGACGGCCGCGCCACTTGGGCGCGGTTCTTGACCGTTTCTAGAGCTCGGCCACGGCGTCCTGGAACTTGCCGAAGCGCTCCTTCAGCAGGTCGAGCGCCTTCATCAGGGCGTCCTCGGCCTTCAGGGAGCCGTCGGTCTCGAAGCGGAAGACGAACTTGCGGTCGTCGTAGGTGATCTGGAAGGCGTCGCCGCAGATCTTCTCCGCCTCGTCGGCGCGGTTGACCTCCTCGGGCTTGAGGATGACGAGCTTGCCGCCCTCCAGGCCGAGGATGCCGGCGGGGCTGCGCTCGACGGCGAGCTTCGCCTGCTCCGGCTTGATGCGCTTGGCGTCCATGACGGCGGTCGGGTAGTACTTGTAGCCGACCGCGTGGCACACCTGCCACTTGGCGTGCTGGGTGCCGTCGCCCAAGACCGCCTCCGCCTCGAGGATGAGGCGCTGGTCCTTCAGCAGGTCCACGATGGGGATCTTGGGGTCCACGATGGCGTAGCGCTTGTCCTCGGGCTCGAGGTCGCCGCTGTAGACGGTGCAGGGGCCCTCCTTGGTCAGCGTGAAGCGGACCAGCAGCCCCGGGCGGCCCTCGGCGTCCACCTGCCCCTTCATGTTGAGCGTGGAGGGGTCGGTGGGCACCGGCATGAGGCCGAGGCGGTGGGAGATGATCTCGTCGAACAGCGCCGAGGTGTTGTCGTAGAAGGTCACCTTGTGGATGGCCAGCTTCGGCACCTCGGAGAGCAGGGTCCGGCGCAGGGCGTTGACGAAGTACGGGTGCACGCCGTCGATGACCAGGCGGCACTCGCGGTCGCTCAGGTGCTTGATCTCGATGTTCACGGGAATCACCTACACGCGGCGCCCGCGGCGGCCGCCCTTCTTGCGGCAGCCGTCGTGCGGGATGGGGGTGACATCCTCGATGCGGCCGACCATGATGCCGTTGCGGGCCAGGCCGCGGATGGCAGCCTGGGCGCCGGGGCCGGGGGAGCGGGCCTTGGAGCCGCCGTAGCCGCGGACGCGGATGTCGACGGTGGAGAAGCCCTTCTCCTTGAGCGCCTCGGCGATCTTCTGGGCTGCGGACATGGCGGCGAAGGGGCCGCCCTTGTCCTTGTCCTGCTTGACCACCATGCCGCCGGTGCACTTGGCGATGGTCTCGGCGCCCGAGGCGTCCGTCACCGTGATGTTGATGTTGTTGTAGCTCGCGAAGATGTGCGCGATGCCCTTCTTGGCGTCGGCCATCAGGCGGCACCTCCGGCGGAGGGGGTGACGGGGGCGGCGGGCGCCTCGGCGGGGGCCGTCGGGGCGGTCTCCATGCCGGCGGCCTTGGGGCGCACCGGGTGCGCCTCGTCGGCGAGGGCCTTGGTCGGGTCGATCACGATGAGCTCCTCCTCGCCTTTGCGGACGTTGTAGGAGGGGACGGTGACGCGGCGCTCGCCAATCTTGATGCAGCCGTGGCTGATGAACTGGCGCGCCTGCTTGGGCGTGCGGGCCAGCCCCTTCAGGTAGACCTGGCTCTGCAGGCGGCGGTTGAGGACGCGCTCCAGGTCGATGGCCAGCACCTCGTTGAGGGTGGCGTTCTCGCCCAGGTAGCCCTGGCGCTGCAGGCGGGCGATCAGGAGGCCCGACTCGCGGGCGGCCTGGGTGTCCGACGGGTTGCGGGCGCGCGAGATGAGGCCACGGGCCTGGCCGCGCACGTCGCGCAGGACGGTCTGCGCCTTCCACAGCTCGGTCTTCGACTTGAGGCCGTACTTGGCCTTGACCTCGTTCTCCGCCTTGATGCGCTCCCCCTGCCACGGGTGGCTGGGGGTGTCGTGGTGCTTGCGCTGGAACTTGGGCTGGCCCATCTACTTCTTGCCTCCTGCGGGGGCGGCCGGCTTGGCCGCGGTCTTGGCGGCGGCGCCGGCGGCGGCCGAGGGCGCCTTGGCGGCGGGCTTGGCGGCGCCGGCAGCGGCGGGGGCGTTGGTGGCGGCCGGGGGGGCAGCGGCGCCGCCCTCGGTCTTGCGCTGGACGCCGACGGCGGAGCCGAAGCGGCCGTTGGCCTTGGTGCGCTGGCCGCGGGTGGGCAGCTTGCGCTCGTGGCGGTGGCCGCGCCAGCTGCGGATCTTCTTGAGGCGGTTGAGGTCCTCGCGCAGCATGATGGTGATTTCGGTGCCGATCATGTGGCGGTCGTCGCCGGACTCGGGGTCCTTGCGGCGGTTGAGCATCCAGGTGGGCAGCGTCTCGGTGAGCTCCTCGATGGCCTTGTTGACCGCCGCGATCTCGGGGTCCTTCAGGTTGCCGATGAGCACCGTGGGGTCGACGTTCGCCTCGCGGGCGACGACGAAGGCCAGGCGCTTGCCGACGCCCGGCACGTAGGCCAGGGCGGTGCCGACGTTCTTCTTGCCGTCCAGGTCGGTGTTGACCAACCGCACCAGGTGACGGAACTCGGGTCCAAACTCTTTCTTGTCTGCCATGTGACTCCCCCCTGCCCTCGAAGGGGCTGAGGATCGATGCCGATTGCCCGGCGCCCTCTCGGGACCGGGTTCTGCAAGAGCGGCCGACAGGTGGGGGG
>JBHELM010000095.1:0-3055 GCA_046352715.1 Thermoplasmatota archaeon
GTTCAGGGGAGCCCGGCGCGGGGCAGCGAAGGGCGCCGGCTTGCTGTCCGCCTCATCTACGTCCTCTTCCTCCTCGTCGTCTGCCTCCTGGTGCAGGACGGAGACGGACCTGCCGCCGTGCCGGGTCAGGCGCGGGCGGACCGAGACGAAGACGGGCTGCGTGAGGCCGCCGCCGGCGACGAGCGCCTCCCCGACGGCGAGGCGCTGGATTTCATCGGCCACCTCCGCCGAGATGCCCTCGACGCTCTGCACGATGGCCTTGAGGTCGTTCGGGTTGGTGACCTTGAGGACGACCTGCGTGTTGCACTGCGACAGCACGTTCTTGTCGATCTTGGCCGGGCGCTGGCTCACGATGACCAAGCCCATGCCGAACTTGCGGCCTTCGCTGGCGACGGTGCGGATGATGGCGCCCGACACCGCGTTGCCGACGTTGCGCTCGGGGCAGAAGTTGTGCGCCTCCTCCACCACCAGGATGTGGGCGGGGATCTCGCCGCGCTTGCGGGCCTCCCACAGCAGGTTCGCGATGCGGGTGACGACGACCTCCTGGATGTCGGGGTTGACCCCCTTGAGGTTGATGATGGTGCACTGCCCCGGCGCGACAAGCTCCTTGACCGGGGTGCCGCGGATGTCGAAGACCTTGGTGGACTCCAGGACCTCGAGGGCGTTGAGGACGTTCCACTTGGCGTTCGACTTGTTGCGCGCGACACCGTCCATGATGTCGCGCAGGGTGTAGGCCGGCAGGTGCTCCTTGATCTCCTTGATGGCCTGGTAGAGGACGCCGACCTGGCCGCCGGAGAGCTTGCCGCCCAGGAGGTCCACGATGTCGCGGCCCTCCAGGTTCATGCCCTCGAGGACGAGGCGCTGCGCGTCGGGATTGAGCTGCGTGTCGAGGGCGACCTCCTTGACCTGCTTGGCGAACGACTTGGGCTTGACCTTGTAGCGCGCCATCGCCTCAAGCTCGCCCTCGTCGAGGTTGGGGCTCCGGAGGGAGCCGTACTCGCCGTGCGGGTCCAGGATGACGAGGGGGACGTTGGCCTTCAGCAGCTCCTCGAGGATGACGCCGACGGTGTAGGACTTGCCGGCGCCGGTCTTCGCCAGGACGGAAAGATGCTTTTGCGCCACCGTGTCCATCGACAGCGCGACCGGGATGCGGCTCCCCTTGACGAAGCCGAGGTAGGCGCCGCCCTCGGCGCTCTGCTCCAGGCCCAGCACCGTCGTGACGAGCCGGTCGTCGGCGAGGTAGACCGGGACGCCGGCGCGAAACGGGGTGCGCGGCGTCTGGATGCGGCCCTGCTGGTCCTGGTAGCCGATGACGCGGACGTTTGCAGAGAGTTGGTCCTGCGCGTCCGCCGCGATGCCCTCCGGCAGCGAGACGGCCTGCTCGTAGCTCAGGCTGCTGCGGCGCAGGACGGCGTCGACCTGCGCCAGGACGCGGTGGCCCTCCGACTCCACCTCGACGTAGTCCAGGCGCTTGAGCCCGGAGTCGCCGACGGCGATGTCGAAGCTGGTGCTCGACACGTTGCCGTAGATGATGCCGACTTGCCGGCGGGCCATCACTGTTGGAGTCCGGGAGGCCCTATATCAGGAGTAGGAATTGAACCGTTGGCCGTAGTAGACGGTCCCGATTTGGAGGTCGGTGGTGAAGGGATCGTCCTGCTGGCGGGCGACTACGCGGTCTACGTCACCTTCGAGGGCCCCGTGGGGGTCATGCCGGACCAGGCCGTCGTCTGGGAGGCCGCGGGCGAGGCGTGACGCGGTGGCCCCCGCAAGCCTACTTGACGCAGGGGGAGGGGGTGAGGCCGTAGGCGTGGCCGATCTCGCACAGCCAGTTGATCTCGCCGTTGGTGGCGATCCAATACTCCCAGTCCTCCAGGCAGTCGGGCGTGGGGAGCGTGCAGTGGAGGCCGGTGCCGGGGAGCTGGAGGGTGAGGTCGGGCTGGGAAAGCGCCTGCGCGGCGGGCAGGAGGACCAACAGGGCAAGGCCTAGGGCGAGCAGCAGGGGTGCGCGGGCCATGGGTCCGCAAGCCTCTGGCATGACTTAGTCCCATTGGTGCAATGGCTGGCCGGTCCTGTCGAAGCTGGTGATCGACACGTTGCCGGAGATGATGCCGACTTGCCGGCGGGCCAGCACTGTTGGAGTCAGGACAAGGAGTGGGTTCGTCAATCCGGCCGCACGTCGGGACAGCCCCGGAACGCGCGGTCGTTGCTGATGAGCGGCAGGCCGGCCGTCCTGGCCGTGGCCAGCATGATGGCGTCCGCGTAGCTGGCCTGGGGCTCGGCCGCGCGCAGAGGCTTGGAGAGTTGCGCCGCCAGGGCCGCCACGTCGTCATCCAGCGGCACGATGCGGCTGCGCAGGCGCACCGCCCGCAGGACCTCGTCGGCGTGCCGCCAGTCCGCGCCGCTGCGCCACACCTTCCCCGCCAGTTCCGTCAGCGCCAGGGCGGGCGTGACCACGCGGCCGGGCTCGACGTAGGCCTTGTGCAGCCGGCTCCCGGCCGCAGTCTTCTGGAGCACCTCGAACCAGGCCCACGTGTCGAAGACGACCTCGCCCTCACGCGCGGTCATGCCACAGCCCCTCGTCGCGGCGGCTAAAGGGGCCGAGGCCAAGGTGCTGCAGGAGGCCCAGCACCTCGGGAGCCTCGGGCTTCAGCACGGCATGCACCGTGTCCCCCTCCTTGAGGTGCGCCGAGCGCGCCTTGTCGGCCGGGATGAAGATGGCCAGCGAGTTGCCCACCCGCTTCACGGGCGCGGTCAGCGAGACGTCCGCCACAGCCAAGGATGTGTTAAACCTAATGTTAAACATTGCGCAGGGGCAGGCGTGACCTGTGAGCCGCAACCCCTGGCGCCGGCCTTGAAGCCGCAACACGCCAGCGACAACCCGCGACGCCTCGTCTAGGCGAGGGTCTCCAACTGCGACATGATGTTCCACACGAGCGTCCGCCCGTGCAGGGGGATGTTGGGGTCGTTGGCCATGTCGTCCAGGGTGCCGATGGCCTTGGCCTTGCGGACGTCCAGGGGCTCGCCTTGGTTGGTGAGGAGGGCCTTGATCTGCTCG
>JBHELM010000096.1:0-15624 GCA_046352715.1 Thermoplasmatota archaeon
TGGAGGGCGCGGCGCTGGCGAAGCGGCGGGAGGAGCTGGTCGCCGAGTACCGCAGGAAGTTCGCCAGCCCCTACGTCGCCGCGCGCAAGGGCTACATCGACGACGTCATCGAGCCGCAGGAGACCCGGCCCATGCTCATCAAGGCGCTGGAAACCTTGGTGAACAAGCGGGCGGACGGGCCGAAGCGCAAGCACGGCAACATCCCCCTCTGACGGCCGGCTTCCGCTTCGCTCCAGCCAGCCGTCAGCGAGCCAAGCGTCGGGGGCCCTCCAGGCCCCCGAACCCCCTCGGAGGAGAGGGCGGTCGCTCGCAACCCGCAGGGGCTTCGCCCCTACGACTGATCCCTGGGTGGGGCGCTCCGCTGCGCTCCGGCCCCGCGCCCACTTCGAGCAATTGCCGTGCCTCACCGGCCCGCCGGCTCCTTCCCTTGCTCACATCTCGCTTCGCTCGATGCTCGCTCGGGGCCTTCGGCGCGACCGCCCAAGCCGCTGGTCGCTCGCCTACTTGGCGGTCAAGTTGCGCAGGAACGCCGCCTCGTGCGCCCACGCCACCTCGGGCAGCGCGTCGAGCGGCCACCACTTCAACTCAAGCGAGTCGTCCATCGCCAGCGGCTCACCCTCCAGCGTGGCGGTGGCGAGGAAGTTGAGCGTCGGCAGGCCTGCGTAGTCGCCGGGCTGGACGTCGCGCACCGCGACGTCGCGCAGGGTGCAGCCGGTCTCCTCCCACACCTCGCGCTCGATGGCCTCCCGCGGCGTCTCGCCCGCCTCGACGAAGCCGCCGACGAGGTCCCACTGGCGCGCCTTGGGGTCGCGGGCGCGCAGGCTGAGCAGGACCTCACGCCCGCGCAGGCAGGCGACCCCAACGGCGGGGGCGGGGTTGACGTAGGTCACCTGCCCGCACGCCTGGCAGAGCCGGTGCGTCTGGCCCGCCATCGCCTCCGTGGGGCCGCCGCAGTGCTGGCAGCGGCGTTCAGGGATGGCGCTCACCAAAGTCCAATGCGGTCACTCCATCTCCGAGGATGTGCCTGATCATCGCGCCAAGTGGCGCAGGCGGGGGAGCGAGAAAAGGCTAGACCATGGCTTCCGCCAACGCAAAGCTCGCGAAACCCAAGAAAAATTTCCTTCGTTTCGCGCCTTTCGTGGTTCAGGCGGGCCCAATCAAGGGCAACGACTACGCGGTCAGGGCGTGCTGCTGCGGCGCGGCTGCCTGGCTGGGCGCCTGCTGCGCGTCGTCCGCGGGGACCCAGAAGTAGGTCTGGCGGGTGTCGCGCAGGCTCTGGCGCTCCTTGAGGAGGCCGAGGTCGCGCAGCTTGCGCAGGGCGGTGTAGATGGTGCGGCGCGGCAGGCCGGTGGCCTCGCGCAACTCCTTCCCAGTCATCGGGCTGTGGCCGTAGAGTTGGCACAGGATGGTCTGGACCGAGCTGGGCACGGGGGGCAGTTTCTGCAGGGTCTCCTGACAGGTCATGGTCATGCATGGGTTGTCCCTCCTTTTCAGGATTGTGGAACCGTTTGGTTGGACTGAAACGGAGTCACTTCCAACAGGAGGAGTGAGTGGACAGGTCAAGCAAATGCTGCTTCCATGCAGTAAACGACATTCTACGTAATTCCATGGAAGTCAAGTATAAATCCAAGTGCCGAAAGTAGGCCAGCGCCTCATGCGGACGCCACTGGGGCACCATCAGGCCACCACCTGCCCCCGGCCCGCCTTCAGCCTCCAACCCGTCCCTCCACGGTTTTGCCCTAGGTCGAAGCGGTTATCTCCCGACGGGGTTGCCTTCCGGCGACGAGCATGGTCCTCCGCCTGTTCCGCCGCAAGCCCAAGCCCGACATCGTTCCCACCCCGGCCGCGCCTGCGCCCCAAGCTCCTGCCCCCTCCCCGGCCCCTGCCTCCGCCCAGAGCGCCCCCAAGAAGGCCGCCGGCGCGAAGAAGGCCCCGGCCAAGCCCTCCAGCAAGCCCGCCAAGGCCCCCGCGAAGAAGGCGGCCGCCAAGAAAGGCGCCTCCAAGAAGCGCTAGGCCGGGCCGGTCGTTTCTCTCGTTCTTTCCCTTTTTTTTCTTCCCCCTTCCCAACTCCTTTTCTCGGTTGTCCCACTAGGAGTGAAACGTGCAGTTCCACGTCGAGGCCCCGTTCTCGCCGGCCGGCGACCAAGGCCCCGCCATCGACGAGCTCGTGCGGGCCATCCGCGACGGCAAGCGCTTCGTCACCCTGCAGGGCGTGACCGGCGTCGGCAAGACCTACATCATGGCCAAGGTCATCGAGGAGATCGGCAAGCCGACCCTCATCGTCTCGCACAACAAGACCCTGGCCGCGCAGCTCTACGAGGAGATGCGGGCCTTCTTCCCCAAGAACGCCGTCGAGTACTTCGTCTCCTACTACGACTACTACCAGCCCGAGGCGTACGTCCCCCAGTCGGACACCTACATCGCCAAGGAGTCGGACGTCAACAAGGAGATCGAGAAGCTGCGCCACAGCGCCACGCAGAGCCTCGTCACCCGCGACGACGTGGTCGTGGTCGCCTCGGTCTCCTGCATCTACGGGTTGGGCTCCCCGGAGGAGTACCGCCAGCACAACCTGGTCCTCCAAGTGGGCGCGCAACTCGACCGCAAGTCGCTCACCGGCCGCCTCGTCGACCTCTACTACGAGCGCAACGACGCCGAGCTGAAGCCCGGCACCTTCCGCGTCCGCGGCGACACCGTGGACATCCTGCCCCCCGGCGACGAGCACCCCATCCGCGTCGAGCTGTGGGGCGACGAGGTCGAGACCCTGCGCCGCGTCCACCACGTCACCGGCGAGGCGATGGTGCAGTACCAGGGCATCACCGTGTTCCCCGCCAAGCACTTCGTCATGGGCAACGAGCAGCTCGAGGCAGCGCTTGGCCGCATCCAGACTCAGCTCAAGGACCGCCTCACGGAGCTGCGCGGGCAGGGGAAAATCCTGGAGGCCGCCCGCCTGGAGCAGCGCACCCGCTTCGACATGGAGATGATCCGCGAGATCGGCTACTGCGCGGGCATCGAGAACTACAGCCAGCCGCTCTCGGGCCGCCCGCGCGGCGACCCCGGCGGCTGCCTCATCGACTACTTCCCCAAGGACTACCTGCTCATCATCGACGAGTCGCACGTCTCCGTGCCGCAGGTGCGCGGCATGTACAACGGCGACCGGATGAGGAAGGAGACGCTCATCGACTACGGCTTCCGCCTCCCCAGCGCGCTCGACAACCGCCCCCTCAAGTTCCCCGAGTTCGAGAAGAAATTCCAGCAGGTCATCTTCACCAGCGCGACGCCCGGCCCCTACGAGGCGGAGCACGAGCAGGTGCGCGTCAAGGCCGTCGTGCGCCCCACCGGCCTCCTCGACCCCGAGGTGGAGGTGCGCCCCGTCGCCGGCCAGGTGGACGACCTCTACGGCGAGATCGTCAAGACCACCAGGCGCGGCGAGCGCGTCCTCGTCACCACCCTCACCAAGCGCATGGCGGAGGAGCTGACGAAGTACTACCAGCAGCTCGGCCTCAAGGCCACCTACCTGCACAGCGACATCGACACCCTGGAGCGCATCATCATCCTGGAGAAGCTCCGCAAGGGCGAGTTCGACGTCCTGGTCGGCATCAACCTCCTCCGGGAGGGCCTCGACCTGCCCGAGGTGAGCCTCGTCGCCATCTTCGACGCCGACAAGATCGGCTTCCTGCGCAGCGAGACCAGCCTGGTGCAGACCATCGGCCGCGCCGCCCGCAACCTGCACGGCCGGGTCCTCATGTACGCCGACCGGATGAGCGACGCCATGAAGGCCGCCATCGACGCCACCAACGAGCGGCGCGCCACGCAAATCGCCTACAACAAGGAGCACGGCATCACGCCCAAGTCCACGGTGCGCAGCATGAAGGGCATCGAGATCGACGGCCGCCGCCTCGGCGAGAAGCCCGTCCTCGTCGCCAAGGACAAGCTCGCCACGCTCGACAAGACCGGCTTCGACCGCCTCGTCAAGGACCTGGAGCAGGAGATGCAGGCCGCCGCCAAGGCGTGGGACTTCGAGCGCGCCGCCCTGCTGCGCGACGAGATCCTGCAGCTCAAGGCCGGCCACCTCCCCAAGGACGCGGTCCCCGAGCGTGTGCAGGAGGCGCAGAAGCACGTCGAGGAGAAGGTGGGCAAGCGCGTCACCCCCGCCACCGCCGCGCGGCGCATCTTCGAGCGCTCCGGGCTGATGCGCGACGCCCCCGAGCGCACGCAGGAAGGCACCGGCAAGGAGGACGGCGGGGAGCCCGACCCGAAGCAGGTGCAGGCGGGCGCCAGCAGCAGCCCGCCGCACCCCAAGGAGGACCCGGAGACCCGCAAGCGCCTGCGGCCCCGGCGGCCGGGCAAGGGTCCCATCCTCTAAGTGCAGGCACCCGGTCGCAGGGCGATGCGAGCCACGGTCTGGTTCGACGGCGCCTGCTCCGGCAACCCCGGCCCCATGGGCGCCGGCGCCGTCGTGCAGGTCGAGGGCGGCCGGCCGCAGAGCCTGAGCCTTTTCATGGGCCGCGGCACCAACAACGAGGCGGAGTACCACGGCCTCTTGCTCGCCCTGCGGCACGCCCTGGCCGCAGGCGCCGGGGAGGTCGTCGTCCACGGCGACTCGCAGCTCATCCTGCGGCAGGTGGAGGGGACCTACAAGGTGCGGGCGGAGAACCTGCGCTCCCTCAACGCCGAGGCGCGCAAGCTCTTGGGCCAGTTCGCCAGCCACCGGCTGGAGTGGGTGCCCCGCGCCCAGAACGCGGGGGCCGACGCGGCAGCCCGCGCCGCCATCGAGCGGCGCGGGGCGTAGCGCAGCGGACGCTCCACCGCAGGGCAAATCCCCACGATTTTCGTGAAGTCCTTCAGGGGCGGGAGCGTCTTTTGGGCAAAGTTGAAGCCGCCCCATGCTCTTGGCGCCAGATGGGGCTCCTGCAAGCTGGTTGGGCTGCAGGCGCTGGAAGTGGTTGGTTGGTGCGATGACGGTGCTCGTGGTGGAGGATGACCTGGACCTGCAGCGCCGCATCGCCCAGGCCGCCGAGCCGCTCCAGGTCCGCTTCGCAAGCACCGGCCAGGGCGCCCTGGACGCCGCCCAAGCCACCCTCCCTTGGCTCGTCCTGCTGGACTACGGGCTTCCGGACATGACGGGCCTGGACGTGCTGCAGCGCCTGCGCGCCGACCCGCACACGCGGCGTCTGCCGGTGGTCATCTTCTCCTCCCTGCGTGACGCGAGGCGCATCCACGCCGCTTTGGATGCCGGGGCGAACGCCTGGGTCATCAAGCCCGACGACCCGCAGGACCTCTCCCACTGCGTGAAGGCAATCCTCCGCTTCTGGACCGCAGCGGCCCGCCCAGGCAGCTAGCCCACGGGGAGGGGGCGGGTGCGGCGCAGGCGGATGCGAACCTTCAACACCGCGCCTCGGATGGCGCCCCGATGGCGTGGTACACGCTCCTCTGGGCCATGGTCGACGAGCGCCTGCGCGAGTGGTCGGACAGGCTGCAGGCGATGGTGCGCCTCCTGCGCGCCGCCCGCGTCCTGCTCGTCGTCGGCATCCTGTGCGTCCTGGCCTCCGCCGTGGTGGGGCTGCTGTGGCCGCAGTGGTTCCCCATCGCCTACGCCGTGGCGGTGGTGTTCCTCATCGTGCCGCTCGTGCTCTGCCTGTTCCTGGTGGGCCTCCCGCTGAAGGCGCACGGCGTCATCCGCCTCATCGAGCGTGGCTACCCCGGCAACGCCCGCGAGGTCGCCATCCGGCTGGCCGCCCGCAAGCTGCGCGACGAGTCCATCGAGACCGAGGAGCTGCTGGTGGAGACCGCCCTCAACGAGGCCCGCAAGGTGCTGCGGCGCATCCGCCACGAGCCGGAGGGAGGCGAGGCTGGCGCCCCCCCGTCCTCGTCCCCGCCGGCCGGGACCCCGCCCTTCTGAGGCCCCGCCAGGATTCCTTGGACCCACCGAAAGCTGTAAGTGGTCGCAGGGGGAATCTTCCTTTCGGAAGGGAGGCGTGCTGGCATCCGCCCGGTGGGTGGACACCGGCGGCTGTCCGTCTTGTGTTCCTCCTGACGGTCGCGCCCACTTGTGGACGCCCCTTCCCTTCCTCTCCTTCGCCGAAACGGGTCCGCTGCGCGGACCGCGTTTCGCCGCAGGCTGAGAGGCAGGGGGCTCCGCCCCCTGCACCCCCGAGGACGGGGCGGTCGCTCGCAACGGCGGGCCTCACCGGCCCGCCGGCTCCTCTCCTTGCTCGCGCCTTGCTCCGCGCGGCGCTTGCTCGGGCTCGCTGCGCTCGCGCGACCGCCCAGGCCGGCATTGGTAGCGTGAGATTGACCCTCGTGCGCGCGGCACCGGCCTGGGTGGCCGCCCGCGCGCAGCGCGGACCGCGCAAGCGCGGAGCGCAGCGACGCGCGCGCAAGGGAAGGAGCCGGCGCCGCGGTGAGCGGCGCCGATGCGAGCGGCCACCCCGTCCTCCGAGGGGTCTGGGGCCCGGATGGGCCCCAGAGTCTTAGCTCGCGGCGAAACGGGTGAGCGCAGCGAACCCGTTTCGCCGTGGGCGTCATGGTCCAAGGGGGGCGGCCTGCGGCCACCCGTCCGGCTCGCTTCGCTCGCTGGAATCTCCTTTGCCTAGGTCGTGGCCGGCTTGGGCTGGACCAGGAGGCCGACGAGGCCGAAGAGGGCGAAGATGGCGGAGGTCGAGAGCAGGCCCACGTCCATCGGCGGGCTCTTGGGCCACAGCAGGCCAAGCACGCCCGTCAGGTAGAACAGGACGCCGACCGCGAGGCTGGCCAGGGAGAGGACCTTGCTCAGGTGCACGAACCCGGGTTGGGATTAGGGTTCTTGGACCTTTTGGACGCTCTCGGCGGTGGCTTCGGGCGCGACGGCCGGCATCGGCGGCTCCGGCTCGGGGGGCCTCTCGGGGTCCAGGGGGGGCACCGGCTCGCCGGGGTCCTCGCTGGAGTCCGGCTCGGGGCTGGCGGGGACGAGGAACTTCGGCACCACCTCCGGCGCGGGCTTGCCCATCTCGGCCGGCAGCGGCTCCAGCGGCTCGGGCTCGGGGCGGACGGGGCGCGGCTCGGGCCGGGCCAGGTTCGGGGTGGCCGGCAGCGGCGCGCCCAGCTCCTCCGCCCTGGCCTCGGGCTCCAGCCCGGCGCCCTGCAGCATTAGGACCTTCTGCACCAGCTCGGGGCTGGTGAGCGAGTAGCGGCAGCAGTTGCGGCCGCGCTGCTTCTCCAGGTCGCCCTGCTCGATCATCCGCTTGAGGTGGTAGCCCAGCGTCGAGTCGGCGCAGCCCAGGCTGCGGCGCAGCTCGGTGCGGTTCATCGGGTGCACCAGCAGCAGCTTGCCGATCTTGCGCGGCACGGAGCGCGCGAAGCGGGCCAGGCCGGGGCGCAGGGTGCGGTCGTGGTCGCCGGCGACGAAGAAGCGCTTGTAGCGCCCGTCCTCCAGCTCCACGACGAGCCCCTGGCGCTCCAAGCGGTCGAGGTGGTGGCGCAACTGCCCCGCCGACGACAGGCCGGCGGCGCGCCCGAGGCCGCGGAAGTGGATGCCGGGCTGCTCCTTGACGATGCGGTAGATGGTGCGGCCGACCTCGCTCATGCGGGGGAGCTCCTTGCCGAGCGGGCCGGGGCGCGGCGCCGCGAGCGAGGCGGTCATGCTCCCCTCCGGCGCAGGGCGGCGGCAAGGCCGAGGACCGCGATGGCGGCCGGCACCTGCAGGCTCGGCACGGTGTAGCCCTTCGACAGCGTGCCCGCGCCCACGGCGGGGGTGGGGGACTTGACGCCCAGCAGCGTGAACGAGAACAGGCTCGCCTCGTGGCCGGTGGAGTCGGTCACCGCCGCGTAGCCGCGGTCGAAGGCCATGACGAGCGCCTCGAGCTGGAACGCTCCGGCCTCGGCAGCGCCCACGGTCATGTCGATGCGGAGGGTCTTGCCCACCGGCACGTCGCTGGCGTCGACCCAGAAGTCGCTCTCGTAGGACTTCTGCTCGACCTTGCTGGTGACGACGGGCGCGCCGCCGGCGGTGAAGCCGTCGACCTGGAGGGAGACGGGGTTGTCGCCGGTGATGTTGCGCACCGAGAAGAGGAACCAGCGGGCGCCGTGCTCCTTGAAGTTGGAGTTCAGCGTGACCTCCATCGCGACCTGGATCGGCGACCCCTTGATCTCGCGGACCGAGTCCATGCGGATGGAGCCCAGCTCCGAGCACTGCACGTTGCGCCCGCCCTCGGAGCAGGGCTCTGCGGCCTGGGCGGGGGCGCACAGCAGAAGGAGCGCGGCGAGCGCGAGGCAGGCGGCACGCAGGCCGGTGGGGCGGAGGCGGAGGGTCCTGTGGGAGCGCATGGCAACAGATGTTTGCCCGCCCACGCCACTATGTTTGTGCGAGCAGGACATTTCAGGGGAACGGTTCGCGGAGGCGCCGCGTGGCGCGTTGGAGCCGCAGATGTGCGGCCCTGCGCGGTGGCGCGGGCGGCGGGGATGGAGGGGCACAGGGACACGCCTAGCCGGTGCGGTCGGTCGCGCTCTCCTCGGTCTCGCGCACCGCTGCGCGCAACTGCCCCGGCGACGGCGCCGCGGCGTCGGACGCGTCGTCCTCCAGCTCCGCGGTCTGGAACCCCGTGCTCGGCACGTGGATGGACCAGCCGCCCTCGGGCTCGGGCTCGGCGTCGGGCGCCATCACTCCACCTGCCCCTCGGCCGGGCTGCCGCGCGGGCGCTCGACGTCGCGCAGGGTGGGGTCGGGGTCGATCGGCGGCGCGGGGCCCGCCGGCGCGTCCTCGGGCCCGCCGCGGTCCGGCAGCGGCGTCGGCGGCTGTGCCGGCTTGCGCTCGCCGGGCTGCGGGCCGGGCGTCCCGGGCGCCGACTCGGGCACCGGCGTGCTCTCGATGCTGCGCAGGTAGACCGGCGTCACCTCGGCGCGGTCGATGACGTCGTCGGGGCCGAGCGGGCTGCCCTCCATGTCGAAGCGGGAGTTCAGGCGCACGACGCGCACGTTGCGGCGCTTGCCCTGGGCGGCGACGATCTGCGCCACGGCCGGTTTCGAGTCGTCGAGGTCGACCGGCTCGTTGTCGAGGTACACGGGGGAGAGCGGACGGTCATCCATGTCGGCGCCTGCCATGCCCACCGTGAGGGGCTGCCATGCATAACCCCCGGCGGCGCGGGGACATGTCCGGGCGGCGCAACGGCGGCGGGGCGCGTGTCCGCCTTGTCAGCGGCGCCGGAACAGCGGCGGGCGGGAGCCGGCCGGCGGCGGGGAGCGGGCGGCGGCCAGGCTGCGGAGGTTCTCCTCGGCGGCCTGCAGGCTGGTGTGCGCGTCCTGCAGCGCGTCGGCCCGCGAGACGCGGAACCGGCTGTCCACCACCCTGGGCAGGGGGCGGCTGCGCACGGCAGGCGAGAGGGCGTGCAGTGTGTCTTGCATCATCCCGACATAGGGCCCCGGCGGTATTTACTGCGGGGAGCGGCACGAACATGTTCCCGGCCCCGCGGCGGTCCGCCACTCCTGCCCCGCAAGTCTTGAGCCGCCGGGGTGGATGGAGGTGCATGCGCGAGGGGGTGTTCAGCCGCTTCTCGAAGTGGGCGGCGCGCGCGACGGGCAGCGAGTGGGTCTTCGTGGCGGCCTGCGCGGCCGTCGTGGCGTGGCTCCTGCTTGGCCCCGCGTTCGGCTTCAGCGACACCTGGCAGCTCACCATCAACACCCTCACCACCATCGTGACGTTCCTCATGGTGTTCGTCATCCAGAACACCCAGACGCGCGACATCGAGGCGCTGCACATCAAGGTCGACGAGCTGGTGCGCGCCGTCCCGCAGGCCGCGAACGGCGTCATCGGCCTGGAGGACCTGCCGGAGCCGGAGCTGCACCGCATCCTGCAGCAGTACGAGGCCATCGCGCGCAAGGCGCGCAGGGAACTGGAGCGCCGCCGCTGACCGCCCTTGAAACCACGAATTTCACGAATTGCACGAAGGGGCGTTTCGTGAACTTCGTGCAATTCGTGGTTCGGTTGGGGCAGTTAGCGCGGGCGGGAACGCTCAAGGGCACCACGGCCATCGGGGCTTGCTTGACCGCGAGCACCTCCGGGCACCGCCTGCCGCGCACCGTCCGCCCCGTCCGCTACGACCTGCACCTCGACGTCGACCCCGCGCGCCCGGAGTTCGGCGGCACGCTCGCGCTCGCCGTCGAGGTCGTCGAGCCGGTGCGCGAGGTGCGCCTGCACGCCAAGCGGCTCAAGCTCGCCTCCGCCGCCATCGAGCAGGACGGGCTGTCGCAGCCGCTCGAGGTCCTGGTGGACGAGGCGCGCGAGGAGGCCACGCTGCGCGCCCCCGCCCCGTTCCGCCCTGGCCTCGCCCGCCTGGCCATCTCCTACATGGGGCAGGTCGCGCAGGGCATGGCCGGGCTCTACCACTCCCAGGACGGGCCGGAGTCCTGCCTGGCCACCCAGTGCGAGGCCACCGACGCGCGCGCCATCGTGCCCTGCCTCGACGAGCCCGACCGCAAGGCCGTCTTCGCCCTGCGCGTCACCGCGCCCAACGGCCTCACCGTGCTCGCCAACGGCACGGCGATGGGGCAGCACGTGGCCGGCGAGCGCACGACCTGGACCTTCGCGCCGACGCCGCCGATGTCGAGCTACCTGCTGGCGCTCGCGGTCGGCCCCTTCGCCGCGACCGACGCCGTGGAGGCGCGCGGCGTGCCGTTCCGCGTCTGGGCCCTCGGCGGCAAGCAGCGGCTGGGGACGCACGGGCGCGACCTGGCGGCGCGGATGCTGCCGTGGTACGAGGACTACTTCGGCCAGCCGTATGCGTTCGGCAAGTACGACCAGGTGGCGGTGCCGAGCTTCGCCTTCGGCGCGATGGAGAACGCCGGCCTGGTGGTGTTCCGCCCGAGCCTGCTGCTGCTCGACGAGGCGACCGCCGCGTGGGACGAGCGCAAGGACGTCGCCCTCGTCGTGGCGCACGAGTTCGCCCACATGTGGTTCGGCGATCTGGTCACGATGGCGTGGTGGGACGACCTCTGGCTCAACGAGGCGTTCGCCGAGTGGATGGCGCACCGCTGCGTCGCCGCCCTCGCCCCCGACCTCGACGTGTGGGCCCGCTTCCGCGCCCGCGCCGCCGGCGCCATGGCCACCGACGCGCTCGCCTCCACGCACCCCATCTACACCCCGGTGGAGACGCCGGCGCAGGCGCAGGAGCTGTTCGACGCCATCACCTACGGCAAGGGCAGCGCCACGATGCGGATGCTGGAGCAGTACCTCGGCGAGGACGCGTTCCGCGCCGGCCTGCGCACGCACATGGCAAGGCACCGCCTCGGCAACGCGACGGGCGCCGACCTGTGGGGCGCGCTCCAGCAGGCCTCGGCGCAGGACGTCCCCGCCATCATGCGCGACTGGGTCGAGCAGGCGGGCCACCCCACCGTCAGCGCCCGCTGGGACCCGCAGGGCCGCATGCTCCACCTCGCGCAGCACCGCACCCGCGCTAGCCCCCTCGCGCCCCGCCACGAGGCGCTGTGGCGCGTTCCGCTCGTCCTCACCTACGCCGACGACAACGGCGTCCACACCGTGCGCCACCTGCTGGCCCGGCGCGAGGAGGCCGTGCCCCTGCTGGTGAGCGGCCAACTGCAGTGGCTCTGGCCCAACGCCGGCGATGTCGGCTTCTACCGCTGCGCCCTCGACGACGGCCTGCTCGCCCTCGCGCTCGGCCACGCCAAGCACCTGCGCCCCGAGGAGCGCGTCGGGCTGCTGCGCGACCTGTGGCACCAGGTCCGCTGCGCCGAGCGCACCGGCGAGCAGTTCATGGCCGCCTTCGCCCGCCTGCTCGACGCGGAGGCGCCCTACACCGTCGTCCAGCAGGCCGTCCGGCTCCTGCGCGACGCCGAGCGCCTGCTGGAGATGCAGGGGCGCCACGCGTCGGTCCACCTCCTGCGCGGCTGGGTCGCGGAGCGCCTGGGCGACGGCTACCGCGCCCTCGGAGGCGCCAAGCCCAACGAGGACCCGATGACCCGCGAGCGCCGCGCCGCCCTGCTGCGCGCCCTGGCCGCCATCGCCCGCGAGCCGCGCGCCGTGGCCGACGCCCGCCGCATCGCCCAGCAGGAGCGCGCCGGCCAGATGCCCGACGCCACCCTGGCGGGCGCGGCCGTGGCGGCGGAGGCGGTCAACGGCGACGCCGCGACCCTGCGGACCCACGTGGCCACCTCCCTGCAGCGCCGCGACGCCCACGCCGCGCCGCAGGACGTGGAGCGCTACCTGTACGTCCTGCCCGCCTTCCGCGACCCCGCCCTGGTGCGGGAGGTGCTGGGCACCCTCGCGTCCGGCGCCGTCGCGCCGCAGGCGGTCGGCCCACTCCTGCGCGCCATGCTCACCGAGCCGCACAGCCAGGCCGCGGCGTGGGCCCACCTCCAGGCCGACTGGCCGGCGCTGCGCGGGAAGCTCGGCGAGGCGTGGGTCGCCATCCTGGTCGAGGCGACGGGCGAGCTGCCCCCGGCGTGGGCGCCCCAGGTCAAGGCATTCTGGGACGCGACGCTGCAGGGCGCCGCCGGGCAGGCCTACGCCCGCGCCAAGGAGCGGCTCGCGGAGACCGCCGAGGCCTACCCCCGCATCGTGGCCGGCATCGAGGCGTGGCTGCTGCGCGAGGCCCCGCGCGCCGTCCCTCAACCCTCATAGGCCGCATCGCACGAGCCGCACAGCCGTGCACGTGCGCGTCCTGGCGTCCGCCGCCCTCCTGCTCGCCCTCGCCGGATGCCTCGATGCCCAGCCCTGCGCCGACGGCGTCATGGCCCAGCCCGTCCCCGGCCACGCCATCGCGGTCTCCTGGGAGGCCGCCGTGAACGCCACCGGCTACCTCGTGTTCCGCGCCACCGACGATGGGGCGCCAGAGATGGTGGCCGAGGTCGACGCCACCGCGACCAGCTTCACGGACACCAACGTCACCGCCGGGCACGCCTACACCTACGTCGTCGCCACCGCCGAGGGCGCCCCGCTCGAGGGCTGCTCCTCCGCGCAGGCCGGCCTCGCCGACGCCAGCGTGCCGTTCTTCGCCGGGCCGGGGCTCGCGCTGGCCGCCGCGGGGGCAGTCCTGGGGGCGTTCCTCATCCTGCGGCACCGGCGAACCTGACGGCAGCCAAGCTGGCGTCCGGGCGCCACGGGCCCGCCGGGGCCCATGTTTCCACTTGGCGAAGACCTGGCGCGCAAGGTCTTTACGGCATGCGACGCTCTCTCACCGGTGGCCTTGCCGGACGTTCGCCTCGTGCCCAATCCCCACGCCCTCGCGGGCGGCGCGTCGATGTCGGAGATGCGCCGCCGCGTCCTGGAGTGCGTCACCGACCACCCCAGCACCAGCATCGCCCAGGTCGCGCAGCTCCTGGAGTGCAGCCACACCACCGCCTCCTACCACCTCGCCGCGCTGATCAAGCAGGACCTCGTCATCAGCCGCAAGGAGGGCCGCCTGGTGCGGCACTACCGCGCCGGCTCCGAGACGACGCAGGCCCGCCTCGCCGGCCTCCTCGCCGACCCGCGCCGCCGCCTCATCCTCACCCACCTCGTCCAGGCCCACACCTGGCCCCTCAACAAGCTCGCCAAGGCCACCGGCGTCAACCACGGCTACCTCATGCGCACCCTGCGCATCCTCGTCGACCTCGGCTTCGCCGTCCTGGTGCGCCCCCTCGCCCGCTCCTACGCCCAGCCGACGGAGACCCTCCGCGAGGCGCTGCGCGACCTCGGCATCGCCCCCACCGCGACGCTGGCGCCCGCCCCCGAGCGCGAGGACGCGGCCGACCCGTCAGCGCTCCGCGCGGCGGGGACGGCCTGAGATCGACGTGAACAGCGACAGCAGGGCCGGGTCGTCCCGCGCGTCGTCGAGGATGTAGGGGTCGTACTGCGCCGCCAGGTGCAGCCACGACAGCGCCTCGTCCCGCCGCCCCGCCTGGTTGCAGGTGCGCGCCGCCTCGTACGCGTTGCTCGCCTTCGCGTCCGGATCGCCGGCGGGGAACGCCTCGTGCGCGTGCAGGTGGTCGCGCAGCGCCGCGTCCGTGTCCCCCAGCATCGCCAGGCAGCGCGCCCGCAGCGCGAACAGGTCCGGCCGCAGCCCATCCAGCCGGATGGCCTTGTCGAGCAGCAGCCGCGCCCTGCGGAAGCCCCCCTCGAACGCGAACGTCTCCGCGTGGCCGAACAGGTCCATCGCCCGCGCCCGCCCCTGCGCCGTCGCGCTCTGCGGCAGCAGCCCCTGCCGGCGCCACACCAGCCACATCGGGACGGCCGCGAGCGCCGGGAGGCAGAGGAGCCAGAGCCAGGCGAGGGAGTGGGAGGGGTTGAGGAGCGTGGCACTGCCCGTGCTGGGTGCCGGCGACAGCAACTGCACCGGGATCCTCTTGTTTTCGATCTTCTGGATGCTCACCGTCTGGGTGCCGGAAACGGTGATGTTGGACGAATTCAGCTCTTTGCCTTCGGCAAGAGAGCCTTTCGCATCAAGGAGGGTCACGTTGCCAGGGGCCTGCACGTGCACGTTGGGCTTGAAGAGGTAGGCTTGCGAGGTGGCAATGAAGTATTCTGGGAGGGCAAAGTCCCCCTCAAGAACCGTCAGAAGGACTTGCCTGTCGCGGCTGACCGTCGCATGGGGATAGGCCTTGGTCTGGCCACCCACCACAGGTTCCTGGCCGCTCGGCAACCGCTGGATGCCTGCGGCCGATTCTACCTCTGCATCCCATTGCCAGAGAGCGACCAGGAAATCGCCTTGGATGCGCCGTGCGGCCGCTCCGCTGCAAAGGGTGGCCCAAGACACGGCGCCTTCCACAGGGGTCTGGTAATGAGGTTCCCCCACATGGACTGGTGACCCTGCCATGGCCACGCTTGGAAGGGTGGCGGATGTGCAGCCCCCCGACTCGGTCCAGCGTGGAAAGGCGTGTCCGGGAAGGGGGAAAACAGAAACCCAATACTGCCCTCGGACGGCCTTGCCCTCCACTGTGGCGTTGCTGAACGCCTCACGGCTGACCACAGGGGCCGTGTTCGGGGGCGTAAGGACACCAGCATGGATGACGAAGTCCTGGGTGTAGGTTTGCGCTTCAATCCACCTTGCCTTAAGGGTGAATGCATAGGAAGGGAGTGGTTGCGGGTTGGCCAGTCGATCCAGCTCATCAGGGCTGGAGTCCGGAGAAGGCATTGGCAACGTCTCATCGTGGAACATCAATGCGCCGAGGTCTGCTTCGGTGGTTGCCGCCCCATTGGTCAAGACGGATGACACGGTCAGTGTGGAGATGGGAGCCGCGGCCGCTGGGCCCAATGCCGAAAGCAGCAATGCACTGGCCACCAACAGAAGGAATCCTCGTCTTGGCTCAGGGCAGGGGGAAGAGGCAGTCCCAGTTGATGTGGGGGATGGGGACCGGAAGCGGGTCGAAATAGACGATGTCCAGGCAGTGCGGATAGCCGTGGCCGAGGTCGACGGGCACACCGACCGTGATGGCCGCGGCGCCGTGGCTGCTGCCGTCGTAGGCGGTGATGGTGTAGACGACGACGGCCGCGGGGGAGGCGTCGACGAAGGAGAGTTCGCCGCCCATGTAGACGACGACGTCGTCGCGGCGGACCTCGTAGGTGAGGGTGGCGTTGGGGTCGGCGTCGGTGGGAGGGCCCCAGGTGACCTCGATGGACCCCGCCGTGGAGTCGTACCGGGCCTGGGCGTTGCTGGGCAT
>JBHELM010000097.1:0-5080 GCA_046352715.1 Thermoplasmatota archaeon
GTGCTCGGTCTGCGACAACACTGGAAAACGGCGCGAGGAGCCTAAACCGGTGGACGTGCCCGTGATGCTGCGGATGAATCCCCCCGCCGGGAATCCTCCTCAGTTGCCACAGGAACTGGCACCCCCTCCTGCCCCACAAAACAATCCAGCTCCCACTCCGGCTCCGCCGGGAGCTTGGGCTTCCGCTCCCACCGGGCCAATCCCGACCTGCCCTAAATGCGGGTCCACTTCGTTCAGCCTCGACAAGCAAGGATACGGGTTCTGCAAAGGGGCCTTTGGATGCCTCATGTGCGGCCCGCTGGGCGCATTCCTGGGCGGCGCCGGCTCAAAAAACCTGAGCCGCGTCTGCAACAACTGCGGCAACCGGGTGCGATTCTGACGGAGCCATCAGGAATCTGGCACACGGAGCCCCCCCACTGGTTCCAGGTCGCCTGGCATTGCCACCGAATCGCCGACCGCAGCTTCGCATGGCGCGGCCGCCAGATGTGGGTCTGCGCGCGCTGCCTCGGCGTGATCCTCGGTGCCTCCCTTGGATTCCTCTCGCTAATGGCAATTCTGGTGCTTCAGGGACGAGACGCCATCATGTCCCCGTGGACGTGGGCCATTGGCATGGCTGGTGCTGGGTCCTGCATCCTCGATTGGTCACTTCAGACCTGGGCCCATCTGCCTTCCACGAACATGCGCCGGCTTATCACAGGACTCTGGGGTGGTTTTGGAACAGTTTCCGCTTTCTTGGCTTTCTTTGGGGTCGTTGTCCATTGACACGAGTACACCCGCCCAGGAACTATTCACTGATACCTCCCTCCTTCTAAGGAAGCGCGGGGCTGGGCCGTGGCTGTTGAAGGCAGTTTGGCGCCGGTCAGAGCGAACTGGTTGATGCAGCGCTTGTCAAACGACATGCAGTTCGCGTTGCCTGAGGCGCTCGGGGACTGTTGAACCCGCGTAGTCCAGCGTGATGTTCTTGATGGGCGGGGGCGCCGAGGATGTCGTTGAACCAGTACTGCAGTTGATTGCAATCGGCCTCAATCGTGAGGAAGCCTCCCGACGGGTTGTCGCTCTGGACCTGAATTTTTTACGGGCTGGATGGGCAGCTTGAGCGCCGCGAGCCGACCCTGCGAACTCCTCGCGAGCGTTGACCGGCGCGCGCCAGCAGGCTCAAGCATTCAGCCGCGAATCCTCCTTTGTTGGAATGAGGCTCTTCGCCCCATCTTACTCCTGGTGAATGAGCCAAATTAATCGTCAGTTGTTGACAGGTGCAGGGGGCAGGATTCGAACCTGCGAACCACGAAGGACCAGAGCCTAAATCTGGTGCCGTTGACCAGGCTTGGCAACCCCTGCGTGCGTCCGTCAAGGCCGGGCACGATAAGGCGGTTGCTCACTCTGCGGCACGGGTTGGGCTCGGCGGGCTCGCGGCGGGTGCGGCGGCGCTGGGCCTTGCGGAGGTGGCGGCGTTTTCTTGGGCTTGCCAGGACGCGCACGGTCGCAGCATGGGCCGGACTGGCCCAAGCTTTCCGGTCGTGACAAGAGCTTTGAACGCGCCAGCGACGCCACCCAAGACCTGCGGACCGGCCACTCCGCAGCAGCGTCGGTCCGCGTTCTCCGGGGGCCGAGCGGACGAGGCCCCCCTGCCTTAGGGTCGCGGCAAAGGTTCGCGAGAGAAGCGAGCGAATCCCATTGACGCCTAGCGGTGCTTCTTGGCCCAGTTGTAGGAGCGCAGCTTGGCCATCTTGCCGAAGCCGCAGGAGGAGCAGGTCTTCTTCTGGAGGTGGTAGGCGTGGCGGCCGCAGCGGCGGCAGCGGATGTGGGTGCGCTTGCCACCCTTCAAGGACGGGGTTCCGGTTCCCATGAATGTCACCTGGCCCAACGGGCCGAGCAAGCCGCGCGACAAGGGGGCTCTACATAACGGTTTGCAGCGTCCGGTCTGGGGGCCTCCGGGGTGCTGGACGCGCCAAGGCCAGCCGGACGCCCTTGCCTCGCCGCCAGAAAGCTCATCAAGCTCGGGCCTACGTCGTCGCCTGATGCGAAGCGCTGCCTTCCTGGCCATTGCCCTCCTGGCGCTGGCCGGCTGCTCCAGCAAGCCCGACGCCGACACCTACACCTGCCAGAGGACGGGCCAGGTCGTCGACCTCTCCCAGGTGGAGGGCTCGGACGCCGACGGGTTCGACCCCGAGTCGGCCTGCGCGCCGCCGCTGCCCCCGAGCGTGGCGCTCGTCAACCTCCCGGCCGGCATGACCGCCTACTTCCCGGCCGTCGCGTCGTGGACCGTGCTGCCGGGCAACTACACCGGTGGCCACTCCATGCTGACGCAGGTGCGCTGGAGCACGCACGCCATGGAGGTGGAGAAGCTCACCCGGCCGGACGACTACGGCAAGGTGGTGCAGCAGTACGCCCACCAGGCCGTCCCCGGCACGTTCGACGCCAAGCTGAAGTTCGAGACGCCTGGCACCTACTACCTGCGCGCCTACGCCCAGGTGCGCGGCGACGGCCTGCCGGACACCGACTACTGGAGCCCGGAGGTCAAGCTGGTCGTCAGCCCGGTCAACGCGACGGGCAAGGCGACGGAGGTCGTGCACCAGCTCGGCCCCGCCGTGGCGGGCCAAGGCGGCACGCTCACCCCCAGCAGCGTGCAGGCCGCCCTCGGCGACGCCGTCATCCTGGTCAACGAGGACCTGCAGGGCCACACCTTCACCTTCTCGGGCGTCTGCAAGCACGACCCCGTGACGGTGGCCAGCGACGGCCGCTCCGAGCCGATCGTGATGCTGGTGCCCGGGAGCTGCAAGGCGACCACCGACGACCCCGCCGGCTCGCAGCAACTCACCGTCAACGTGGCCGAGCCCGCCTGAGAAAGGACTTGAACGGCGCCGCCCCTGCGCGGGGCGTGCCCTCCACCCTGGTGGCCTGCGAGCTTGCGCGCGAGCGCCTGGACGACCCCGCCTGGGTGTTCATCGACTGCCGCCACGACCTCGCCGACCCGGAGAAGGGGCTGCGCGAGTACGCCAAGGGCCACATTCCCGGCGCGTTCCACGCCCACGTCGACCGCGACCTGTCGGGCCCGGTGGGCGACGGGCGCAAGGGCCGCCACCCGCTGCCCATCCCCGGCGCGTTTGCGCGCTGGGTCGGCGCGCACGGCATCACGCCGCAGACGCAGGTGGTGTGCTACGACGACGCGGCGGGCCAGTGGGCGAGCCGCCTGTGGTGGCTGCTGCGGCATTCCGGCCACTCGAATGTCGCGGTGCTGGACGGTGGCCTCACCCGCTGGAAGGCGCTCAGGGGCCCGCTGCGCGCCCAGCACGAGAAGGCGCGCCGCACGGTGCCGTTCACGGGCCAGCCGGGCCACATGCCGACCGTCGACGCGGACGCGGTGGCGAAGGCGGCGGAGAGCGGGCTCAGGTTGGTCGACGCCCGTGCAGCAGAACGCCACCGGGGCGACGTGGAGCCCATCGACAAGCGCGCCGGCCACATCCCGGGCGCCGTGAACGTCCCCTTCGCCGGCAACGTCGGCCCGGACATGCGCTTCCTCCCCCCCGACGCGCTGCGGGCCCGCTTCGAAGCGGCCGGCGTCACCGGGGCGCAGGGCGTGGCGTGCTACTGCGGCAGCGGCGTCACCTCGACGCACGACATCCTGGCGATGGAGGTGGCGGGGCTCGGCACGCCCGCGCTCTACCCGGGGTCGTGGTCGGAGTGGTCGTTCCCGCCGGCGGCGCGCCCCATCGTGGCGGGTCCGGCGAACAAGCTCTAGCCTTCTCCCTGGCCTGCCGCGAAACGCGCAAAAGCCCAAGGAAATTTTTCCTGGCCTTCGCGGTGAGGTGGAGCGACGTCAGAGATGCGCGTGGCCGGCCTGCGGGAACCAGCGCTGCTGCACCGCCACCGTCGCGATGGCGAGCACGAGCGCCCAGTACGCCACCGGCAGCGCCCAGTCGCCGCTGTGCTGCATGTAGGCCAGGAAGTTGCCCGCGATGACGGCGCCGTAGACGACGTCCATGACGACCAGGGACGCCTTGAGGTAGGGGGTCTCCATCGAGTCCAGCGCCACGGCGATGAACGCGAGGGCGAGTGCCGCCTGCTTGGCGGCGACCACCGCGACGGGGCCGGCGTAGCGCAGCCCGAGGGCGACCACGGGATTGCCCTCCTGCGCCCCATACCCCAGGGCCAGGTGGGTGCTCAGCACGTCGAACGCTTGGAAGACCGCCAGCAGGGTGAGCGGGTAGCGGACCGAGTGGAGCTTTTCCAGGTACGTGCGCCCCATGCCCAAGGATTGGGCGCTGCCGGGCTTCGTCCCCGCCGGTCGCCGGACAGGTGCGGAAAGCCTGAAGCGCCGCCCCCAGGTGGCGGGCGCGATGGCAAAGGGCGCCGCCCCCGCGGGGTGCAGGACCGCAGCCGCGCAGGGGCAGAAGGGCTCGCAGGCCGGCGGCATCAAGGGCGCCGCGGCGGAGCTCGCGCACCCGCACGGCCGGGCGCACACGGTGCAGGTCGGCCTCGTCCAGACGCACGCCTCCGACGACCCCGCGGACAACCTTGCGCGCACCCTCAGGCTCATCGACCAGGCCGCCAAGGAGGGCGCCCAGGTCGTCTGCACCCAGGAGCTGTTCACGTCGACCTACTTCTGCCAGGAGGAGGACGCGGCGTTCTTCGACCTCGCGGAGCCCATCCCCGGCCCAACGACGAAGGCGCTGCAGGCGAAGGCCCGGCAGCACGGCATCGTCCTCGTCGGCAGCCTGTTCGAGAAGCGCGCCCGCGGCCTCTACCACAACACCGCCGTCGCCATCGACGCGGACGGGACGCTGCTGGGCTCCTACCGCAAGATGCACATCCCGGACGACCCGCGCTTCTACGAGAAGTTCTACTTCGCGCCCGGCGACCTGGGGTTCAAGGTGTTCGACACGAAGTTCGGCCGCATCGGCACCCTCGTCTGCTGGGACCAGTGGTACCCCGAGGCCGCGCGCCTCACCGCCATGCAGGGCGCGGACATCCTGTTCTATCCCACGGCGATCGGGACCTGGGTGGGCGAAATGGAGTACAAGCCGCAGCAGCATGACGCCTGGCACACGGTCCAGCGCAGCCACGCCGTCGCCAACGGCTG
>JBHELM010000098.1:0-6835 GCA_046352715.1 Thermoplasmatota archaeon
GGATGGCGGGGCGGTTGTCGCCGTGCGCGTGCGCGACCATGCTGCTGCCCTGCGCGGCGGCCCACGCGAGGTCGTTGGGGGCGCCGTCGAGGTCGGTGACGACGAGGTGCGGGACGACGCCGGTCTCGCGCAGCCAGGTCGTCGCGCCGTCGCACGCCACGACCACCTGCCCCGCGAGCGCCGCCGGGGGGGTGCGCTCCAGGCTGGGCCCGGCGCCCACGATGGCCACGTCGCGGCGGTTGCGGACGAGCACCCCGAGGCCGCGGAAGCGGCTGGTGGCGGGGATGAGGGCCCGCAGCTCGCGCGCGGCGGCGAGGTCGGCCTCCTCGCGGTAGCCGAACTGGGCGCAGATGGCCCGGTAGCTGGGCTCCCAGTCGCTCCACTGCATGGCTACCGCTGCAGGTGCGGCGCGGGGGCGCGCAGGTAGCGGCCGACGAGGAGGCCGCCCATCAGCACCACGACGCCCGCCGTCACCTGGAAGGCGCGCACCTTGGTGAGGATGGAGTTGATGTCGCGCGCCTCCAGGACGTCCACCGCCATGTCGAGGACGGCGCCGCCCGAGAGGCCGAGGAAGATGAGGATGCAGGCCGCCGCCCAGGCGCCGCTGCTGGCCTCGCCGCCGCGCACCCAGGAGTCGAACAGGCTGCCGGCGGCGCGCACCAGGAACGCGCTGACCATGTAGGGCAGGAACGCCTGCAGGAACACCAGCGAGCGGTGGAGCGTCGGGTGGTTGAACGCCACCCCGGAGGGCGCATGGTGGCCGCTTTCCACCAGCATGCCCACCAGGACGCCGGCCGCGATGAGCAGCAGCATCACGAGGTTGGCGAGCAGGCTGAGCTTGCCGGCGCGGATGCCCTCGCCGAGGTCGTGGAACAGCGCGCTCACCCGCGCCTCCCACTTGAGGCCGTGCATGAGGAGCCAGAAGGCGGCGATGGCGAGCAGGCTGCCCCACGCCAGGTCGACGGCGTAGGCGTAGCCGACGGCGCGGAACAGGTAGCCGAGGGCCAGGATGAGGACGAGGACGCCGAGCGGGAGGACGAAGCGCCGCGCCTGCTTGGGGTCGTCGAGCAGGCGGGTGATGACGTAGAAGGCGCCCTCCAGCCGCGGCGCCTGCTTGACGACGCTGCGGTGGACGTGCGCCACCTTGGCCCGGCTCTGCAGCAGCGGCAGGATCTGCTCGTCCTCGGCGCCGTCGCTCACCAGGATGATGGCGTCGGGGCGGACGGCGGCGATGACCTGGTCCAGCTCCTCGACGAGCTTGCGGTCGGCGCGCATCCCCATCGCCTTGTGGCCGGCGATGCAGGCGACCTCGATCTGGTCCTGGCCGCGCAGCTTGGCCAGCTCGCCGTCGTAGAGGTGCACCGCGGCGAACAGGGCGTTGGTGTCGGAGTCCTCCGGGTCCGCGAGGCCGAGGGCCAGGGCGGCCTCCACGCTGCGGCGGCGCCCGACGACCGGTGTGGCGACGTGGCCCTTCTCGCCGAGGTCGTCGTCGCGGTCCACGCAGAGGATGAGCGTCTTCATCGAGCGCTCCGCACTCCCCTTCTGGCGTATAAATGCCTCATGGCTTGGTTCCCTGGCGCCCTCCGACCCCGGACGAACCGCGAAAGCCGCGAACGACAAGGAATGGACTCCATGGGTTCCGTGCCCTCCGCGGTTCGTTGGGCCGACCCGCCCGCCTAAAACCATGGATTCCACGGATGACACGGATTTACACCGTCCGTGCAAGCCGTGGAATCCGTGGTTTGGGAGTGCGGGAGTGCGCGAAACCCCTATGCGGCAGGTGCAGGTCCGCACCGCGTGCCCGGCGCCCCGAGCCAGCCGAAGACGAGGACCGCCAAGCGCCCGCCGGTGGCGAAGCCCACGACACCGCTGCGCTGCAAGAGCTGGCGCACCGAGGCCATCCTGCGGATGCTGGAGAACAACCTCCACAACGCGGAGGAGCCGGACAAGCTCATCGTCTACGGCGGCACCGGCAAGGCGGCGCGCAACCCCAAGGCGCTCGCGGCCATCAAGCGGGCGCTCGCGGCGCTCGGCGACGACGAGACGCTGCTCATCCAGTCTGGCAAGCCGGTCGCCGTCTTCACGACCTGGGAGCAGGCGCCGCGCGTCCTCATCGCCAACAGCCACCTCGTCCCGCACTGGAGCAACTGGGCGGAGTTCAACAGGCTGGAGGCGGAGGGGCTCACGATGTACGGCCAGATGACGGCGGGCTCCTGGTGCTACATCGGGACGCAGGGCATCATCCAGGGCACCTACGAGACATTCGCCGCCGCGGCGCGCACGCACTTCGGCTCCGACCTCAAGGGCCGCGTCGTCCTCACCGGCGGCCTCGGCGGCATGGGCGGGGCGCAGCCGCTCGCCATCACGATGAACGGCGGCGCCGCGCTCTGCGTCGAGGTGGACCGCGCCCGCGCCCAGCGCCGCCTTGACGCCGGCTTCCTCGACGCTATCGTCGACGACCTGCCCCTCGCCCGCGAGCTGGTGGAGCAGGCGGCCGCAGCCCGCACGCCGCTGTCCGTCGGCCTCGTCGCCAACGCCGCGCAGGCGTTCCCCGACCTGCTCAAGGCCGGGTTCAGGCCCGACCTGGTCACCGACCAGACCAGCGCGCACGACCCGCTGCGCTACGTCCCGCTCGGCCTCTCCGTGGAAGAGTCCGCTGCCTTGCGCGCGAAGGACCCGGCGGAGCACACCCGCCGCGCCCAGGAGTCGATGGCCCGCCACGTCGAGGCGATGGTCGGCTTCGCCAGGCGCGGCAGCCACGCCTTCGACTACGGCAACAACATCCGCGAGGGGGCCCGCCTCGGCGGCCTGGCGCGCGAGACTGCGTTCTCGTTCCCCGGCTTCGTGCCCGCCTACGTCCGCCCCATGTTCTGCGAGGGCCGCGGCCCGTTCCGCTGGCTCAGCCTCCAGAACCGCCCCGAGGACATCCGCCGCACCGAGCGGCTGGTGCGCGAGATGTTCCCCAGGAACAGGACGCTCAACAACTGGCTCGACCTCGCGGAGAAGCACCTGCCCTGGGAAGGGCTCGCGGCGCGCGTCTGCTGGCTCGGCATGGGCGAGCGCGACCGCTTCGCGCTGGCGATGAACGGCCTCGTCCGCAAGGGGGAGATCGGCCCCATCGCCGTCACCCGCGACCACCTGGATTGTGGAAGTGTGGCGAGCCCCTACCGCGAGACGGAGGGGATGCTGGACGGCAGCGACGCCATCGCCGACTGGCCTCTGCTCAACGCCATGCTCAACGTCGCCGCCGGCGCCGACTCGGTCCACCTCCACAACGGTGGCGGCGTCGGCATCGGCTACTCCACCCACGCCGGCATGGTCGTCGTCCTCGACGGCACCAGGCTCGCCGCGGAGAAGGCCAAGCGCGTCTTCCGCGCCGACCCCGGCATGGGCATCGTGCGGCACGCCGACGCCGGCTACGCGAAGGCCAAGCAGGTGGCGAAGCGGGAGAGGGTGCGGACGCCCCTGGTGTAGCCGTGCATCCCGCCCGCCGGCTGCGCATCCAGGCGGCCCTCGGGGGCGTGGCCTTCCTGGCCCTCGCCGTCTTCGCGCCATGGGGGTGGGACGCGGACGGCGTGGTCGTGCGCGCCCTCGCGCTGGCCATCCTCGTCGTCGTTCCGCTCGGCTTCGCGCTCGCTGCCGTGCCCGACCGTCGTGGCAGGGAGCCGTGGCCGCTGCGCGCCGCCGCCTGGCTGCACGCGCCCGCCGCCTCGCTCGCCGTGGTCGCGCTGCTGATGCCGCCCGGCCCGCTTGCCGGGGCGTTGTGCATTCCGTGGCTGGCGTTCGCCACCTTGGGCGTCCTCTGGGCGGCCATCCGGCTCCTCTCCCGCCCGTGGCCGCTCGCGCAGGAGTTCGCCTTCGACGCCAGCCTCGCCTTCCTGCTCAACGGCGCCCTGTTCCTGCTCTTCTGGCGCGCCGGCCTCCACCCGCTCGGGTTCCCCAGCCTCGTCATCGCCCTGACGGCCATCCACTTCCACTTCGCCTCCTTCGCCATCCCCGCGATGCTCGGCATGGCGGGCCGCGTCCTGCGCGCCGGCACCCGCCGCGGCAGGTCCCTCCCCCTCGCGGTCGCCGCCTGCGCCGTCGGCCTGCCCCTCACCGCCGCCGGCATCATCGCGTCCCCCCTCCTGGAGGCCATCGGCGCGGCGCTCGTGGCGCTCGCCGGCCTCGCCGCCGCCCTGCTGACCACCCGCGCCGCCCACCGCGTCGCGGCGCCTGCGGCCCCCGTGCTCGGGCTCGCGGCTGCCGCGGCGCTCGGCGGCATGCTCCTCGCGGCAGCCTACGGCACGCGCAGCCTGCTCGGCGCATGGGTGCCGCCGATGGAGACCATGCTCTTCGTCCACAGCGCGCTCAACGGGGCCGGCTTCGCGACGCTCGGCCTCGCCGGCTGGACCTTCTCCGGCAAGGGAGCCGTGACCTCACCGCCCGGCATCCCGTTCAGCCAACTCCGCTCGCACGGGTCGGTCGGCCCCACGTTCTTCGAGCGCACCGGCGCCGTCGACGCTGGCCGTTCTCCTCCGCGCGGGCTCGCCGCCGACCTCGGGGCGTTCGCCAGCGCCCGCTTCCACCCGGACAAGGTCCACCCCGCCATCCGGGCGTTCTACGAGGACACGCTGGCCTGCAGCCTTGTGGTCCGCCCCGCGTGGCCGCGCTCCTCCGCGGGGCGCCGGGTGTGGGCCCGGCTCGGGCGCCGCTTCGGCCAGATGGACTTCCCCCGCGACGACGCGGAGGGCCAGCTTGACAGCCGCCTGCTCGCCCTGCGCTCCGCCGCCGACGGCCGCACCGACGTGCGCGGCTGGGTCCGCACCCGCCCCGACGGCCGCGCCCTCTACGCCGCCGCCTACTCGACGCACGCGTGGAACGGCGAGACCTACGCCAACATCGCCTTCCCCCTGCCGGGCGGCAACCTGACGAGCATCCTGCGCTGGCAGGACCTCGACGGCCAGCCCGGCGGCCTGCTGCTGACCACGCACCCGGGCGGCCATCCTGGCGACCAGGGCGTCTACTTCGCCAACCGCTGGCTTCCCGTCCGCCTGCCCGTCAACGAGACCATCCGCGTCTGGGTGGAGGGCGGCGAGCCGAGGGCGCGGCATGACATCCGCGTCCTGGGCCTGCGCTTCCTCACCCTGCACTACCGGATGCGGCCCGCCTGAGCTTATGAGGCCGCGCCGGCCTGCCCCCGCATGGACCCCGAAGCGATGGCCGCCCACCTGCACCAGCTCCTCACGGCCGAGCAGGACCTGCTGCGCCGCATCGAGGAGCACCGCATGAAGCTCCTCACCCACCAGCCGTCGCGCGAGCGCGACCGCGCCCTGCGGCAGGCCCAGAGTTCGCTGCGCCGCCACGACAAGGCCCGCCGGCGCCTGGAGCGGGCGCTGCGCGTCCAGGCATGACCGCCCGCCTGCGCGCCGGCACCCCCGCCGACATGGAGTGGGTGCGCACCCGCAAGGTCGAGGTCTACGCGCAGGAGTTCGGCTACGGCCCCCTGTTCGGCCACTACGTCGCGCAGACCATCCCGCCGTTCCTCGCCGCGATGGACCCCAGGCTCGACCGCACCTGGGTCGCGGAGGACGGCGACGGCGTCGTGGGGTTCATCGCCATCCACCACGACGCCGAGCGGCCCGGCTGGGCGAAGCTGCGCTGGTTCCTCGTCGAGCAGCGGGCGCGCGGCACCGGCATCGGGCGCGACCTGTTCGACGCGGCGCTCGCGTTCGCCCGGCAGGCCGGCTACGCGGGCATCCACCTCCACACGGTCAGCGACCTCGCCGCGGCGCGTCGCATGTACGAGCGCGCGGGCTTCCGGCTCGCCGAGGAGTCCAAGGAGCCTTGCCCGTGGGCGCCGTGGGCGCGCGAGCAGGAGTGGGAGCTGCCGCTCGCTCCATCGCGTGGTGGCGGCACTCCCCCTGGCCAATCCCCTTAGAACCCCCTCCCGTTCCCGTCGGCATGTCCCCCTGGGGCGCCTTCCCCACTGTACCCGCGCAGGCGTGGGTGGCGGCGCCCGTGGACCCCTTCGCGCGCGCCTACGATGAGTTGCAGCGCCACACCTGGTACAGCAACCTCGACCCCACCGTGCAGGAGGTCGCCGGCTGGCTGCGCGACGGCGGCCGCGCCATCGACTACTCCGGCGGCACAGGCATCCTGGAGGAGCGCCTCCTGCCCGGCCTCCCCCCGACGGCGGGCCTCCTCAACGTCGACGCCTCCGCCAAGTTCCTCCGCCTCGCCGCCGAGAAGTTCCGCCACGACCCGCGCTGCGCCTTCCGCCTGCTCGAGTACCTTCCCGCGCAGGGACGTTTGCAGACGCTGCAGGAGGCGACGCCCGGGTTGCCGCCCGTCGACGGCATCGTGTGCGCCAACGCCGTCCACCTCTACCCCGACGTCGCCGCCACCGCGCAGGGCTGGCACGCGGCGCTGCGCCCCGGCGGCCGCCTCCACGTCCAGTCCGGCAACATCGCCCACGCGGTGCAGGGGCAACCCGCCTGGCTCATCGACGGCACCGTGCAGGCCGCGCACGACCACGCCGTGCGGCTCGTCACGCAGGAGCCGCGCTGGAGCGCCTACCGCCAAGTCCTCGCCGACCGCGCCCGCATGGCCCGCTACGACGAGCTGCGCAGGCGCTACTTCCTCCCGCTGCGCCCTCTCGAGCAGTACGAGGCGTGGCTGCGCTCCGCCGGCTTCACCATCGAGCGCGTCCGCCACCGCCCCGTCGACGTCCGCCTCGACGAGTGGACCCGCTTCCTCGGCGTCTACCACGACGGCATCCTCCCGTGGGTGGGCGGCACCGAGAAGATTGACGGCCGCGCCCCCTCCGCGCAGGCCGTCCAGGACCGCCTCGACC